>NZ_LOWC01000165.1:0-111414 GCF_001522845.1 Burkholderia sp. BDU5
GGCGGCTGCGAGAAGTGGTGGCCGCACGGACAAACCGTCTTGCGCCGGATCGTGCGAATCACCTTGAACATCGCCGCGACGCGGGCGAGTTGCTCGGACACGTCTTCTCCGAGCCGCTGCATGGCGCTGCCGCACTTCGGACACGTTGCGTCAGCCTCCAGTACGCGTTCTTCGCGTGGCAGATGCGGCGGCAGCGCTTCTTTCGGCGATGCGTCGCTCACGGGCGCGCTCGCGCTTGATTGGCGGGCGCGCCGCACATCGGCGACGCCGCGCTCGCCCGTCAAATCCTCGAGCGCGGTTTCGAGCCGTGCCACCTCCCGGTCCAACTGCTCGGACTTGCGCCCGAATTGCATGCGCCTAAGCTTGTCGAGCTGCGCCTTGAGTTGCTCGATCTCCAGATCACGCTCGGCAAGCTGAGCACGAGCCTCGAGCAGCAAGGCTCGCAGCGTTTCAACATCGTCAGGAAGTTCGGCGCCGTTCGACATGCGGCGCAGTTTACGAGCCTTCTGCTCGGTTTACAACATCGACAGTGCAGCGGTGCGACGCGGTTGCCGCCAATCGATGCCTTCGAGCAACATGGACAATTGCGCCGCCGTCAGATGAACCTTGCCGCCATCGGCCTGCGGCCAGACGAAACGACCACGCTCAAGCCGTTTCGCAAGAAGCCAGAGCCCGTCCTCGGTCGCCCACATGAGCTTCACGAGATCGCCGCGCCGGCCCCGGAAGATGAACACGTTGCCGCCCAGCGCATTGTCCTCGAGCACCGTCTGCACCTTCGCCGCCAGCCCTTGGAATCCGCAGCGCATGTCGGTGACGCCGGCCACCAGCCAGACTCGGGTACCCGTGGGAAGAGAGATCACGATCGCATGCTCCCCAGTACGACACGTAGGGTATCGGCGTCAACGGCACCGTCGACCTTGATCACCACTGCGCCGATCCGGATCTCGATCGTCCCGGCTCGTGTAGTCCGGTTGCCGACGGACCGTGCATCCGAGGGCATCGTCACGCGCTGCGCCGGCGTTTCATGGACCACCGCCACCGGAATCAGCGACGTCGTTTGGGCCTGCAATTGCTCGCGATAGCGGCGCCGCCAGGTGAACAGCATGTTTGCATTGATGCCATTCTCGCGCGCCAGCTTTGCGACCGAGGCACCCGGCTCGCATGCCGCAGCGGCGAGTCGGCGTCGAAACTCGCGATCATAATTCGGGCGTCCCTTGCGGCTACCCGGCTTGGCTTCCGGCTCTGTCACAGTGATGTCCATCAAATCGAAAATGATGGGCACCACTTTGATGTCGGTTCTCGCCGTCGTCTACGACGGTCGTCGTGAGGTGCTTACAGTGCATCTACAGCGTTCTTGTTAACTTCCCGTAGGGCATCAAGGCTGAATGTCGTGCTGCGGTATATGAGGTCAGAATATGAGTGCATGATTGGTCCAGTTATCTGGTAAGGCTGTTGTGAATCATTCCACACCCTGAACCGCGAGGCTTTCACCTTTGCCCCTGCTGCCCCATCAAATCGGGGCGACTCAGGAGGCGTGAGCCAGGTCAATTCGGGTCATATGGCTTTACAGGCCGCAGCATCCGCTTTTAATTCAACATCTTAATTAAATGAACCACTCAAACTGACCACCCCATCCAACTGAAACCTACTACACACGCTAGGGCGAACATGGCCGATGTACGATAGGGTCTTGATCACACGTGCGGGGCCTACATGACGACCCGTTCTCCCGACGCGATCGAACGCGGGATAGCCCGCCTGCAGGAACGGATCGACACGCTCAGAGCATTCGACTTCCAGGTTCTCAGGAAGGATGGAACCTTGCCCGAGTTGGCCCCGCTGTCAGCAGCGATCGCGGACACGCTCGAACGATGTTTTGGCAAGAATACGACAGCATACAGACGCTATAGGCCGGCAACTTCCCTGAGACCGATACAGCCCAAAAGCTTCGGTAACGAGTTCTCCCTCAGACAAGAAGTCTCGGAACATTTCGAACGCTCTATCGCGCTTCTGCAAGACGCGCAGCGTGCGCTTCGCGAGGACCTCGTAGATTCAGAGCATGAAATGCTGTCACACAAAAAAACATCGCTTGAGGACCAAATGCTCTCCCCTTCTCGGCGCGTATTCGTGGTTCATGGACATGACGGTGAAGCGCGCGAGTCCGTCGCCCGCTTTCTGGAAAAAATCGGGTTTGAAGCAATCATCCTGCACGAGCAGGCAAACCAAGGACGCACAATCATTGAAAAAATTGAAGCCAATAGCGACGCTAGTTTCGCGGTGGTGCTACTAACGCCCGACGACGAGGGCTGTGTGAAGGGCGGCAAACTCCAACCCCGTGCACGACAAAATGTGATGCTTGAACTCGGCTATTTCATCGGCCGACTTGGCCGCGATAGGGTGTGCGCGCTCAAGCGCGGCGAGCTCGAAATTCCCAGTGACTATCTTGGTGTTGCGTGGGTTCAAATGGACGCGAGCGACGGCTGGAAACGGGCGCTCGGGAATGAGCTTGAGGCAGCCGGTCATGAAATCGACTGGAACAAGGTCATGCGGCCGTAGGAGCACTGGTAAACTCGGGCAGCCAAAGCAACTCCCCGGTCACATGAGCACGCCCCCCGCCGCAGTACCTGCAACCGCCACTCCAATGATGCAGAGGTCTCTTTGCCATATCTGACAAGGCATTGATCGAAAAGCTACGCCAAGACCTACGCTTGCCCCTTTTGAGACCGGCCGCTTTCGACCCGAATCGGTCCGTCGGTGCGACGAGATCTGGGCGACCGCTTTCAACCCCTTCTCGGGCGTACAGCATGCCCGAGTGAAATGCCTGGCGCCACTGGCCAAGAGTGAGGGGAACTGATCCAGTACGGCCAACCGCAGTCGTAAGGGTCGAGAGTCGAGGCCGGCCAGCTCTGGAGGGGCTATGTATCAGTCCGGCGGGTGGCCTTCGTTCAAAGCCATGCTTAGACCCACGATCTATTGGAATGGCGACTTACGGGAAATATTTGAAAATAAACCGTAATCACAAGCATTGCTTCCGTTCTTTATATTATAAGTGTGGTGATGAAATTTCTTGACCAAATACAATGCCACTACCATACTGATTTTGCTGGGTGCCAGTAATCCATTTCGAACCGCTTCGGTGCAATTTATGGCGTAGATTTACAGCCGGAATGGAGCGCTCATGTGCATGAAAGTGTAGCTTGCGCTGCTGCAGCGACACCATCTGCTCGATAATTCTTGCCGGCGGTTTGCATTCTCGAGCGATCGCTACGCTGTCGCCACCAGATAAATCTGGAATCGATACGGCGGCTTCGGCGTCGATCAATAGAATCGGCGCAATGAGTTGCCTAAGCTTATCCAAATCCGAAAGCAGATCCTTTATTTATTTCGGATGGTCTACTGGCGCCCGCATCGAGTATCGGTGGCGTATAAATATATTCTATAGCAATATTCTTGGGTCGCGACTCAAATTCCGATGGCTGGCCATCATTAACAATGAGGATTTGACATGAAAGACGATTTGGTTTATGCGGAATCGAAGAAATCCACGAAGCCCGCAGCTTTCGACGCGAGATTTCAGTATGACTCCGGTTGGGTAGCTGAGAACAACCAAACAAACCACAACTTGGTTTTATCCCACAATCTAAAGGCTTCCCCCAGCCAAATAGCCATTTTCTTTTCGCCTGATCAGGAAACGTCATATCCGATTATCTGGCCATGGGATAAGGTCGCTTCTGGAAATCCTGTTTCAATTTGGACCAATGCAACCACCATCACGCTCTCCATATTTTCCCAAGCCCCGTTGCACGGAAATTGGAATGGTCAGACTAGCAGCTGGACATACTGGAACTCGGGATTTTTCCGGGTTTTTGCCTCATCCTGAGCAAGTCACTTAAATGCGAAAAGCTCGCGCTATCGCTCGGCGGGCTTTTTTTACATCGCAAACTAACCAAGCCTGCCGCAAGCGTTTGATCGATACAGTCACGACATCCGTGGCAACATCGGGTGGAATGCGCAGCCGAACGGCCGGTTCGGGTGTAGCCTCCTCTCTGGAAATATTGGCGCGTGATCGTAGTCAGGGCGATTCACCCCAATTGACCCGATAGCCGTTGATTGTGCAGTTCAATCGGCTTCTTCTCACGTAACCGCATACTTCCGCGCCGCAATACCCCCTTCTCGGGTGGCTTGGACGGCTGAAATCTAGTCGAAACCGACGTTGCAACGTCAGCGCGACTACACGGTCGGACGTCGCTTCTTGGCCGCATTCGGCCGTCCGATGCCAACCCGGAGCGGCCATTTGCATACACCACCGCCCTCGGTCAGATATCCGCATACGATCGCCCCAGCAGTGGCCGCAGTCGCGCCGTCGTCGAATCATTCGAGCTCACACAGCTCCGCCGATCGATCGTAGTTGAGCTTAAAAATTGACATCCACACCTGACAGATTCACCGGGTGCGGCAACATTTCGCCGGCATGTACACTACGTGCGTCTAGAACAATAAGGGCCGAGCGATGCCGATCCGCTGCACATTCGTCTTGAACAATCAGCCGACGTCCGCTTTTCATTGTCCCGGCGTAGGTACCCTACCCGCGTTCTCCGGGCGCAGTTCGGGACGGGACAATCCGAACGCAACCTCGCTTGAGAAAATCGGCCCGATTCCCAAGGGCACCTACTACATCGTCGATCGCCAATCTGGCGGAAACCTAGGATGGCTCTACGACCTGTGGGGCAAATTCGGTTACGGCACATCCGACCACACGAAGTGGTTCATGTTGTGGAACAAGGACACAGGCGATAGCACCTATGTCGGCAAGGTGAGGCGCGGCGCGTTTCGCCTGCATCCGATCGGCGTGATGGGATTGAGTGAGGGGTGCATTACCGTGGCGAACGCAGTCAGCTTCGAGAGGTTTGCGGCATTCCTTCGCAAGAATGGCCCGGACCTTGCCGTACCGGGCACGAACCTCAAAGCCTACGGCACGGTGGATGTGAAATGAAAAAGCTCGGCAAATGTGCGCTCAACACGATCATTACACTTGTGGGCGGATGGGCGCTTGCCAACATCGTGATCCGATTACCGATCGAAATGCCGGGGTTTCTCGATGACGGCATCCGAGCAATGCTGAATCTGACCGGACATCCCGAGCTCGCGAATCCCGACGATATGGAGGTGTTGGCGATGACGGCGATTCTCATCGCCTCGATCATCGTGGTCGGCGTGCTCGTCACGCTCGCGAACGTTATCATCAAGCGGTCAATCGCCCGCAAGGCAGCGCCCTGAAATGCGTTATGGCGGGAGTCCCGCCATAACGCACCGCGTCAAAACAACCCGGCCGGCTCCGCTGAATCGTCCCAACTGAAAATTATCAGTTCGCGGCGATCGACGCCCTTCCCCCCGCTTACCGTGTACTGAATCGGCACGCTCTCGATGTGGAAGCCGGCAAACACGCGCCGGATCTCCGGATGGTCGTTGAGGCTGACGATCGCGCGCCCCTTGATGGTCCGCAGCCGCTCGGCCATCTTCTCGTATTCTCCGAACGGAAACGCGACGCCGTATCCTTCCGTTTCGAAGTACGGCGGATCGAGGTAGTACAGCGTGTGTGGTCGATCGTATCGATCGATACAGGCCGCCCAATCGAGCCGCTCGATGTAGGCATTCGCGAGCCGAATGTGCGCGGCCGACAGTTCCTCCTCGATGCGCAGCAGGTTCAGGCCGGGCGGCGTAGTCGTCGCCGTTCCAAACGTTTGCCCCTCCAATTTGCCGCCAAAGCAACTTTTCTGGAGGTAGTAGAACCGCGCCGCGCGTTGGATATCGGTGAGCGTTTCCGGGACCGTGTGCTTGAGCCATTCGAAGACCTGCCTGCTCGTCAGCGCCCATTTGAACTGGCGCACGAACTCTTCGAGATGATGCTGAACAACGCGATACAGATTCACCAGCTCGCCGTTGATGTCGTTGATCACCTCGACCTTGGCGGGCGGTCGCATGAAGTAAAGCGCAGCCCCGCCCGCGAATACCTCGACGTAGCAGTCGTGCTTCGGAAAGCGCGGGATGATGTGATCCGCGAGACGACGCTTGCCGCCGATCCAAGGAATGATGGGAGTTGCCATGGTGAAAGCCGTTTTTAAACTTGGTGTAGAATCCGGCCCGCCTACCGGTAGGTAGCAGGGCCTTGGCTGATTCACTGGCACCGACAGTGGAAAGGCGACCGTCGCGCGTGTTCGCGCACGCACGACGGTCGCCCTGTTTCTCGTTACTTCTGATCGCAGCTCGGCGTCTCAGGCCGAACCGCACACACATAGCCCTGTAGGGCCGTCAGTTTGTCGATCTCGTGCTGATCGTCCCCGGCGACGGCAAAAACGCGCTCCGCAAGCGCTCCGTCGAGGTCCGCGTAGGCGGCGGCACCATCGCCGACGCCGGCGGCGCTGGCAGCGTCGGACAGACCGTTGGGATCGGCTGCCGTGCAATTTCGAACCGCGACGCGCAGCCGCTCAGTACCAGTGACGAGAGCAGCCCGCAGGCTGCGATTCTCTGCTTCATGTTCGTTTCGCTCCTTCGTGGTTTTCTCGTCGACAGCGGCCACTGCCGAAGCGGCCGCGTCGTGCATAGCGATCGCGCGCTGCTCGGCGTCGAGCGCGGCGCGCGAGATCGCGCCCAACGCTTCGGCGTGCCGCTGCGCATCGGACGCCCGAGCGGCCTGCTCGTCGGCAAGCTGGCGTGCGCTGATTAGATGGTCGACGCCCGAGCCGGCCGCCAAGCCGAGCAGCGCGGCCAACAAGTACGGAGTTGCTTTCGGCATCACAGCCCCCGCTCGCAGATCGCGCGCTCTTCCGCGCGCCGCTTCACCAAGCCGGGCAACACGCGCCCCCGCGCCGTCACCCATTGCGGACGTCCGTCGTTGGCCTCGTTCATCGCGCGGCATGCGCCACGCAAATCGCCCGCGCTGAAGCGCTTCGCCGTCGTGCTGTTGCAATAGGCCGTCGGGCCGATGTTGTCCGCAAAGCTCACGGCGGCCGCGAGCTGATAGGGACGCGCCTTCAAGCCCGGCGTGCATCGAAGCACCGCTTCTGCGTGCGTGATCAGATGCGCTTCGAGCGACGCGCGGTACCCGCAGGGGCGTGCACGCACGCCTCGACGCGCTTTGCATCGAGATCCGCGCCCTTGTGAGCGACGTCTCGCACTCGGCCGACATCGTGCTGCTCGACCTGATGGCCGACGACATCGGCGGCTACGCGCGGCACAAAGCGGCGCAGGACGCTCGCACTTGGGCGGCGGCCGCCGGCGTCACGCTCGAAACGGGTTTGATGCAGCTCGGCCGGGCGATACCACACAATCAGAATTGAGGACGACCATGAACGACAAACAGAACACCGCACCGAACTGGTTGCAGGAAGGCGATCTGCTCTATCGCATCACGATCGACACGCACCGGCAAAACCATGACGAAATCTATGTCACGCTGGCTGAAGGATCGCGGGACATACGTGCACGAGCAGCGCGCGCTGCTGAGCTTCGGGAAACTTTGAAGCGGCTCGGACCCAACAGGCTAATCGATGGCACCTCGCCCGAAGCGCTCACGAAGCTCAAAAGGCTCATTGCCGCCGACGAATACGCGATCTCGTTTCAGACGATGCAGCAATATCGATCCGCGCTGCTACGGGAAATTGACAACGCGAGTCCCGTTCGCTCGATCCCGGCTACGATGACGCAAGAACAGCACGCGGCGATCGAGTTTGCGCTTGGCGCATGTGCCGGTCATCCGGCCGGCGAACAGCATGTGGCCGCACTTGAATCACTGCTTTCGCGGGGAGGCGACCACGCATGACTGTCGCGATGAAGCCCATATATCTCGACATCGCATCGGTATCAGCGGCGGTCTCCCTGTCGCCCGCGGTCATCCACAAACTCGTCCGGCAAGAGGAGTTCCCGAAGCCGCGCGCCCTTTCCGGGCGACGCGTCGGTTGGCTCACGCGGGAAGTCGAAGAATGGGCAGAAGCTCGAACGCCGTCTGAGTTCCTACCGCCGCCTAACTGCGGGACCGGCCGGCGGAAAGCGACAATTGATGCGACCGGGTAACAGCCTCCAGCTTCTCATCGAGCTTCGCCAACCAGAGCCGGCGCTCGGCGTCATACGAGTGCCGGTTATAGATACCGCCGACACCCGGCAACATGTGCCCAAGGATGGCCTCGCCGATCTCGTACGGACAGCCGAGCGCAGCCAACATCGTGCGAGCCGTTCGACGCAGATCGTGAGGGGCCCAATGCGTGACCGGAAGACGCGGCCGGGCTTGTTCCGGCCGCGTCTCGCTATAGGGCATATGGAAATGAACGGCCTGACCGAACACCTTCTGCTGCATGTGCCCGCCCCGTTCAGCCGGGAACACCTTCCCCTTGCCGTAACGTTCGAGGCGTCGGCGCACAACAGCATCCGCACGTCCGATTAACGGCACCCGAAGATCCGTCGCTTTCTCGTGCCTGGCGTTCTTCGTCTTGGCCTTGGGAATCGTCCACCACAGGCCGTCCTGTTCGTCGGTAATCTCTGCCCCTTCCATTGCGCCGATCTCGGCACCGCGCGTCCCGGTCCAAAGGTACAGCGTCAACGCATCCTCGACATTGCGACTGAAATTCGGCAACCAGTTGATCAATGCACCCGCCTCGACGTCGCTCAGGAACCGTTTTGCGGTACCGACCGGCTGCCCTGGATCCGTCTGCCGTTGCTGCGTAGTCGACCGCGCATGATTTGTCGCCACCAGTTCGACGCAGACTCGGGCAGCCGGCCAGTATCCAGAGCGTAGCCCCAAGCGGCCCCGAGTTCGAGTCGAAGCTTCGACGCCTGCACCGGAGTTTGCCGATACGAGTCGATCTTGCTGAACGCGCGCTCGCGCGTCAGCTCGGCGGCCGGCAGCGCTGCAATATCTCCCAACATCGTCCGGAACATCCGGGCCACTTCGGCCGCCCCTTCGGCTGGCGATTGCGCTCGACGTGCCCCTTCAGGTAGGCCATACAGATATCGCGCACTGTCGGCGAATCCCCTTGCTGTACCATAACGCCGACAGAATCGTTTGCTTGCCGCTTGGCGAGCGCCGGGTCGTTGCCTGAGTTGCGCTCTTGTTTCAGACGCTCCCACTCAACGGCGGCCGCCGCGATGGAAGCTCAACGGCGGCCGCCGCGATGGAAGGCGCTGGCCCCCCCGCCGATTTTGATTTGTCGCATACGCCCGTCGACGAGTAACTTGTAACGGTAATGCCGTCGCCTCGAGCCTGAGCCCCGGACAGCCATCGATTTTCAGGTGTGCACCGGGCAAAAGTTGCTTTGCCGATCGGGCGTCAAACCGCATTCAGACCTCAGCGTAGGTTTCCGCCACGCGCATAACATCAGCGGCGTAGGCGTAGATTCTGGAAGAGCCGAAAAGCTACGCTGACGATGGAAATTTAGCAAGATGTCGATAGGCGGGGAAATTCGACAGCGAACACCCCGAAATGGACGGAAAGCCTTGATGGATAAGGACGTGCAAGAAATTACGGATTCAAAACAGCAGCTTACAGAAGGGGCGTTCAGCAACCACACGCCGATGATGCAACAATACCTTCGCATCAAGGCCGAACATCCCGACACGCTCGTGTTCTACCGGATGGGCGACTTCTACGAGCTCTTCTTCGAAGATGCAGAAAAAGCCTCGCGCCTGCTCGACCTGACGCTCACGCAACGCGGCGCGTCCGCTGGCACCCCGATCAAGATGGCGGGCGTGCCGCATCACGCGATCGAGCAATACCTCGCGAAGCTCGTGAAATTCGGCGAATCCGCGGCGATCTGCGAACAGATCGGCGATCCGGCGACGTCGAAGGGCCCCGTCGAGCGCAAGGTCGTGCGCGTCGTCACGCCTGGCACGCTGACGGATGCCGCGCTGCTGTCCGACAAGAGCGACGTGTTCCTGCTCGCGCTTTGCCTCGGGCACAACAAGCGCGGCGTCGCATCGAACATCGGCCTCGCCTGGCTCAATCTCGCGAGCGGCGCACTGCGGCTCGCCGAGATCGCGCCGGACCAGCTCGGCGCGGCGCTCGAGCGCATCCGGCCCGCCGAGATCCTCGCAGCGGACGGCGCGATCGAATCGGTGCCCGCCGGCATGGGCGCGATCACGCGCGTGCCTGCGTGGCACTTCGACGTCGCGTCGGGTACGCAGCGCCTGTGCGACCAGCTCGAAGTCGCGAGCCTCGACGGCTTCGGCGCGCAGGCGCTCACGAGCGCTTGCGGCGCGACAGGCGCGCTGCTGATCTACGCGGCGGCCACGCAAGGCCAGCAGTTGCGCCACGTGCGCAGCCTCAAAGTGGAAAACGAATCCGAATACATCGGGCTCGATCCGTCGACGCGCCGCAATCTCGAACTCACCGAAACGCTGCGCGGCACCGAATCGCCGACGCTCTATTCGCTGCTCGACAGCTGCTGCACCGCGATGGGCAGCCGCCTGCTGCGCCATTGGCTGCATCATCCGCCGCGCGCGTCGGTCGCGGCGCAAGGACGTCACCAGGCGATCGGCGCGCTGCTCGACGCGCTCGCGAACGCGAGCCTCGACAGCCTGCGCTCAGCGCTGCGGCAGATCGCCGATGTCGAGCGGATCACCGGCCGTCTCGCGCTCCTGTCAGCGCGGCCACGCGATCTGTCGAGCCTGCGCGACACGTTCGCGGCCCTTCCCGCACTGCGCGAGCGCGTCGCCGAAATCGCATCGAACGCATCGGCGCTCGGCCGCCTCGAAGCCGCGCTCGAGCCGCCCGCCGGCTGTCTCGATCTGCTTGCGCGCGCGATCGCGGCCGAGCCGGCTGCGATGGTTCGCGACGGCGGCGTGATCGCCCGCGGCTACGACGCGGAACTCGACGAACTGCGCGACATCTCCGAGAACTGCGGCCAGTTCCTGATCGACCTCGAAACGCGCGAGCGTGCACGCACGGGCATCTCGAACCTGCGCGTCGAGTACAACAAGGTGCATGGCTTCTATATCGAAGTCACACGCGGCCAAACCGACAAGGTGCCCGACGACTATCGCCGTCGCCAGACCCTCAAGAACGCGGAGCGCTACATCACGCCCGAGCTGAAGACGTTCGAGGACAAGGCGCTGTCCGCACAGGAGCGCGCGCTCGCTCGCGAACGCGCGCTTTATGACGGCGTGCTGCAAGCGCTGTTGCCGCACATCGAAGGCTGCCAGCGCGTCGCAAGCGGCCTCGCGGAACTCGATTTGCTCTCGGCGTTCGCCGAACGGGCCCGCACGCTCGACTGGGTCGCACCGGAGTTCACCGACGAGATCGGCATCGAGATCGATCAGGGCCGCCATCCTGTCGTCGAAGCGCAGGTCGAGCAGTTCATCGCGAACGATTGCACGCTGAACACGGATCGCAAGCTGCTTCTCATCACCGGCCCGAACATGGGCGGTAAATCGACGTTCATGCGACAGACGGCGCTCATCGCGCTGATGGCGTACGTGGGCAGCTACGTACCGGCGAAAGCGGCTCGCTTCGGTCCAATCGACCGCATCTTCACGCGAATCGGCGCGGCGGATGATCTCGCGGGCGGCCGTTCGACGTTCATGGTCGAAATGACGGAGGCCGCGGCAATCCTGAACGACGCGACGCCGCAAAGCCTCGTGCTGATGGATGAAATCGGCCGCGGCACGTCGACGTTCGACGGCCTGGCGCTCGCGTGGGCGATCGCGCGCCATCTGCTGTCGCACAACCGCTGCTACACGTTGTTCGCAACGCACTACTTCGAGCTCACGCAGTTGCCGGCCGAATTTCCGCAAGCGGCAAACGTGCATCTGTCGGCGGTCGAGCACGGCCATGGCATCGTGTTCCTGCATGCGGTCGAAGAAGGTCCGGCGAACCAGAGCTACGGGCTACAGGTCGCTCAGCTCGCGGGCGTTCCGGCACCGGTGATTCGCGCCGCTCGCAAGCATCTCGCGCACCTCGAGCAGCAGTCCGCGGCACAAGCGACGCCGCAGCTCGACCTCTTCGCCGCACAACCGTCCGTCGACGAACCCGAATACGACGAGCCGCCGGCGGCCACGCCGCACCCGGCGCTCGAGCGCCTGCTCGAGCTCGATCCGGACGACTTGAAGCCGCGTGATGCACTCGAGCTGCTCTACGAGCTGCGTGCGCTCGCTCGCTCAGGCGCGACGGATGCGCAACGCTGACGACACCGCGCGACGCGCGGCGCTTCGCGCGCGTCTCGCCGCGGCCGCGCTCGCCTGCACACTTGCCGGCGGCGCACCGGCGGCCGCGCCCGCGTCGCGGGCTGGCGGCGAGCCGTACACGTTCGCGGTACTATCCGGCGTAATCGCATCCGCAGACGACGAGCCGCATGCTCGGCGTCTGCTCGATGCGATCGCGCGCGACCGCTCGGTGTCGTTCATCGTCTACGAAGGCAATCTGAAGGGACCGAAGGAAGCCTGCCGCGATCAGCTGTACGAGCAGCGCAACGTGCTGCTCATGACGTCCCGCGTCCCGCTCGTGCTGCTGCCCGGCCAGTTCGACTGGGCTGCATGCGGCACGCGCGGCGCCGGCGCGTACGACCCTGTCGAGCGGCTCGACTTCCTGCGTCAGAACGTCTTCTCCGAGCCCGCATCTCCCGGCGCGAATCCGTTGCCGCTGTCGCGCGAAAGCGAAGTGGCGCGCTTTCATCCGTATCGGGAGAACGTCCGCTGGGTCCGCGACGACACGGTGTTCATCGGCCTGAACGCGCCGAGCCCGAACAATCGCTATCTGACGGCGGGCGGCCGCAACGGCGAGTTCGAAGATCGCGTCATCGCGAACGCGTTCTGGATCGATCATGCGGCCGAGTACGCGAAGCGCCGCAGCGCGCGCGCACTCGTGATCTTTCTCGAAGGCGATCCGCAGTTCGAACGCCACCAACGTTCGGAGCGCTTCGGATGGCTGCGCTTCAACCGCCCTCGCGTACGCGACGGCTTTCGTGAATTCAAACGTGCATTGGTGAAAGCCGCGGCGGTCTTTCGCGGCTCGATCGTCGTCGTGCACCCGAGCGGCGAGCCGCTCGCGAACGGCTTCAGGATCGACCGTCCGCTACGCGACGACAAAGGGGATCTTGTCGCCAATCTGACGCGCATCGCGATCGCGCCGCGCGCGCGTCTGAGTCAATGGGTGCGAATCGGCGTCGATCCGGCGAAGCAGCCGATGTTCAACGTGAGCGTGCAGACCGTGCCGAAGCATCTGCCTCAACCGCCCGCACTGCCCGTCGTGCCGCATGACGACACGCCGCTGCCCGAGATGCCGGAAATCCCGGCACCGCCGACGTTACCGGATTCGAGTGCGAGCGGCGTGGAGCCGCCCGGCTATGGCTATGACGAATGGCATGGCATGTACGACGATCATTTCGATCACCGTGCGTCAGGCGCGACACCCAGCCAGTCGCCGAGCGTCGCCCCGCCCGGCTCAATGCAAAGTGCGCACTGAACCGTTGCCGTCGTTGTCGCTTTCGTCGTCATCGTCCTCGTCGACGATTTCGAGTCCCTCCGCGCCGTGCGCGTGCTCATGCTCGATTTCGTCTTCCGTCGCTTCGCGCACGTCCTTGACGGTCAACGAGAAACGCAGCGCCATCCCGGCGAGCGGGTGATTGCCGTCGAGGACGACCTTGTCTTCCGCGACATCGGTCACGGTGTAGATCAGCGAATCGATTTCCTCGTCACCGTCTTCCGGCGTGCCTTCGAACTGCATACCGACTTCGAGCGGCTCGGGGAAACGGTCGCGCGGCTCGATCTTCACGAGTTCAGGATCGTAATCGCCGAACGCATCCTGCGGCTCCAACTGGATTTGCGCTTGATAGCCAGGTTCCTGGCCATCGAGTTGTTCCTCGATCTTGGGGAACGTGCCATCATAGCCGCCGTGCAGATAGACCATCGGCTCATCGCTCTCCTCGATCAGATTGCCTTGCGCATCCGACAGCTTGTAAGCGACCGATACGACAGTGTTTTTTGCGATTTTCATCCAATTCTCCCAAGTACAACAGTCATTATACGATGCCCAAACGGCCATCACCCGAACCGTCCGGCCGTGTGCGCGAACGCACCCGCGCGCCGCTGCCCGAGGTGCCGACTCAGCTTCTCGGCAACCTCACGCCTGCGCAATTCATGCGCCGACATTGGCAGAAAAAGCCGCTTCTCATTCGCCAGGCCATTCCCGACATCGCACCGCCGCTGTCGCGCGACGCGCTGTTCGAGCTCGCGAGCGACTTTGACGTCGAGTCGCGGCTCATCACCCATTTTCGTAACAGATGGCAACTAGAGCATGGCCCGTTCGAGCCGGAGAATCTGCCGTCCGTGAAGCGCCGCGAATGGACGCTGCTCGTGCAGGGGCTCGATCTGCACGACGACCGCGCACGCTCGCTGCTCGAGCGTTTTCGCTTCATTCCGGATGCACGCCTCGACGACCTGATGATCTCGTACGCGACGGACGGCGGCGGCGTCGGCCCGCATTTCGACTCGTACGACGTGTTCCTGCTTCAGGTGCACGGCAAGCGCCGCTGGCGGATCGGCGCGCAGCAGGATCTGTCGCTGAAGGAAGGATTGCCGCTCAAGGTCCTCGAACATTTCGAGCCGACTGACGAATGGGTGCTCGAACCCGGCGACATGCTGTATCTGCCGCCGCACGTCGCGCACGACGGCGTCGCGCTCGGCGAGTGCATGACGTGCTCGATCGGCTTCAGAGCCCCGTCCGCAGGCGAACTGCGCACACAGTTTCTCTATCACCTGGCCGAGCGCGGCGGTTTGCGCACGGGCGCGCGCGACGACGCGCCATACCGCGATCCGGCGCAGCCCGCGGTCGACGCCCCGGCGATGCTGCCCTCGGCAATGGTCGAGCGTGTCGCCGCAATGCTCGCCGGAATCAAATGGGACGAGCGCGATATTGGCGATTTTCTTGGCTGTTACTTGAGCGAGCCAAAATCGAACGTCGTTTTCGAGCCCCCTGCCCGGCAACTGGGCGAAGCCGCGTTCGCGGCCCAGGCCGCCCGCCGCGGCCTCCGACTCGACAGGAAAGCGGCGTTGTTGTATAACGCGCGCTCGTACTTCATCAACGGTGACGCGTATCCGCTCGCAACCGCGGCAAAATGGCTGCCGGAACTGGCCGATACGCGCCAGATGGAGGCGAAACGGTTTGTAACACTCTCCCGGGGCCCCTCCATGACAGCCTTGCTGCACGAATGGTATCGTGCGGGCTGGATACGGGTGGGCAACATGGAGTAAAGTTGCCCGGCCGTACGCCCATGCAGATGCGTGTTTTTGTATGGGAAAGACAACGTATTGACCCCGCATTTGTCGACGGTCGATAGGAAAGTGCATATAATTTCCGCCCAAGCCGTAGGGAAGATTCACGCTCTAGAAGTGCATCTCCACCAGCGGCCCAGGTCGGTGTTGGAGCACATTACCGGTATTGTTTCGCGCTGTTGCTTACCTTTAACCATAAAAGGACGTGATCATGAAGAAATCCCTCCTCGTAGCTTCCCTGTTGGCTGCCGTTGCACTGGCTGCGTGCAACAAGAGCTCCGAGCAAGCTGCTTCGTCGGCTGCTAGCGACGCTACCGCCGCCGCTGCTTCGGCTGCTTCGGGCGTTGCCGCTGCTGCTTCGGAAGCGGCTTCGGGCGTTGCTGCCGCTGCGAGCGATGCAGCTGCTGCTGTGGCGTCGGCTGCTTCGGCAGCGACGGCTGCTCCGGCTTCGGGCGCAAGCCAGTAAGTCGCGTCAGCATCAGCTGAAAAAAAAACCGGCCCGCGGGCCGGTTTTTTTACGTCTTCAGCACCGCACGACTTTCCTACGGCGTCACGGTCCCTTGTTCACGGCCGGTACGCCGCAGCGGGCGCGCGCGCCCGCCGGCGTCACATCAGCGCAGGCTGAGCCAACCGAAGCCGTCGTCCTGCGACGCGACGATCACGTCGCCCACTCCTCCCCCCAATGCCGCCGACAGCGCCGCTTGCGCGAGCGCCGGCGAATTGTTTTGCTGGCTCAGATGCGCGGCCACCAGATGGCGCAGCCGGCTACGATCGAGCTCGGCGAGGATGGCCGCCGCCGCATCGTTGCTCAGATGGCCGTGGGGGCCGCCGATACGCGCCTTCAGCGACGCCGGGTAGCGGCTTGCCGCGAGCATCGCGACATCGTGGTTCGCTTCGAGCACGAGGCCGTCACAGCCGCTCAGGACGGTGCCGATATGCGACGTCGACATGCCGACGTCGGTCAGCACGCCGAGGCGCGCCGCGCCGTCGCCGAAGACGAACTGGAGCGGCTCGCGCGCGTCGTGCGGAACCGTATAGGGCAGCACGCACAGATCACCGAGCGCCGCCTCGTCGCCGCTCCAGAGGACGTGGAGGTCGACATCGGCGTCGTCTGCGCCGACCGCGCGCGCAGTGCCCCAGCTCATATACAGCGGCAGCGATGCGCGGCGGGCGAGCGTCAACGCGCAGCCGACGTGGTCGCCGTGTTCGTGGGTAACGAGAATCGCGTCGAGCTCGTCGACGCGCAAATCGAGGCGCGCGAGCCGGCGTTCGAGTTCTTTCGCCGAGAAGCCGCAGTCGAGCAGGACGCGCGTCGTCGTCGCGCCATTCGACGCTTCGACGACGAGCGCATTTCCTTCGCTGCCGCTTCCGAGGCTCGCGAATCGCACGCGCTTAGTTCAACTGCGCGTGCAGCAGCGAGATGAGCCGCTGAGCATCGGACGAGTTGTCGATCTGGCCGTTCGCGTCGACGACGGCCACTTGCGTCTTCGCGTCGCCTTGCGGGCGCACGTTGACGAGGAACTCCTTGCCCGGCTTCGCGGCCGTCGAACCGCCGTAGAACAGCTTGCCGAACAGGCCGTCGCGCTTCAGCTCTTCCATCGAATTCGCATAGCGCACGTAGTAGATGCCCTTCGTGCGATCGCGGTTGTCGACCGTGAAGTTCGTCCGGTCGAGCGCGATGCCGACGCGCAGCCACGCGCGGTCGAACGATTCGGCCAGATCGAGCGTCGACGCGCCGGCATTGGTGTCGACGACGGTCGCGGGCGCCGTCGCCGGGCGCGCATCGGCGAGCAATTGCTTCGCCTGCGCATCGGTCAGACCGAATTTCTCCATCAGCTTCGCGAGGAACACCGCTTCGAGCACCGGGTTGCGGGGACGCTCCTCCCAGCGCGACGACGTGCCGCCCTGCGCGCCCGTCAGCTTCTCTTCCATCGCGCTATGCGTGATCGAGATGTCGGTATTGCCGCCCGAGGTGCGCGTGACGAGTGTGCGGAAGCGATCGCGGGTGCCCGACGAATAGGCGAAATCGATCACACGGCCGATCGTGCGGCGAAACCAGTCATCCGGAATGTTCGCGCGGTTTTCCGCCCAGTCGGTCGCCATGATGCCGGTCGAGGGCGCGTCCGTCTTCAGCGCGAAGCCGTTGTCCTGCCAGAACTCCTTCAACTGCGGCCAGAGCTGCTCGGGCGTGCGGCCGTCGACGACGAGCCAGCGGCGGTCGCCGTCGCGCTCGACGTGCATCCCGAACGGATCCTGCGCGGTCGGCTGCCCTTCCGTCGTGTTGCCCGCGGCCGTCACGGCGCGCGTCGGCGCGGAGCCCAGGCCCGAGTTCGTCGGCGGCGCGATGAACGACGGGCTGAGCGGCACGGCCGTCAGATCCTGCGGCACCTGCAGCGGCGGCGCCGAGCCGGTCGCCTTGTAGTTGACCCGGTCGGGCGCGAGATAGTCGTTCAGCGTGTCGCAGCCGGCGAGTGCGCCCAGCGCGAGCGCCAGCACCGAAATCTGGATCGCGCGAGAGGAAAAGGCGGAATGTTTCATGAAGTCCTTCGTCTTGCTAGAACGCGTGTCACGCACGACGCCGGGGACGGCCGGGTCGGTGTCGGATCGATCGGGATGCGGCGCGGCCGCGCGGGCGGCCGCGTCCGGCCTCACAGGAGGCCGGCCTCGCGAAGCGCGCTGCGCACGGCTTCGTGGCAGCGCTCGTCGAGGGGCGTGAGCGGCAGGCGGATACCGCCCGCGATCTTGCCCATCTGTTGCAGCGCCCACTTCACGGGAATCGGGTTCGCTTCGATGAACAGATTCTTGTGCAGCGCCAGGAGCTTCATGTGAATCTCGCGCGCCGTCCTCGCGTCGGCGGCGAGCGCCGCGCGGCACAGTTCGCTCATCGCGCGCGGCGCGACGTTCGCCGTCACCGAGATGTTGCCGTGGCCGCCGAGGAGCATCAGCGCGATCGCGGTCGGATCGTCGCCGCTGTAGATCAAAAAGCGCTCGGGCGCCGCCTTGATCAGTTGCGCGGCGCGGTCGATGTTGCCCGTCGCGTCCTTCACGCCGACGATGCCCGGTACCTGCGCGAGGCGCAGGATCGTCTCGTTCGACATGTCGGCGACGGTGCGGCCGGGCACGTTGTACAGGATCACCGGCAGGTCGACCGCTTCGGCGATCGCCTTGAAGTGGCGGTACATCCCTTCCTGCGTCGGCTTGTTGTAATACGGCACCACTTGCAGCGTCGCGTCGGCGCCCACCGCCTTCGCGTGCTTCGACAGCTCGATTGCCTCGGCCGTCGAGTTGCCGCCCGCGCCGGCGACGATCGGAATCCGCTTCGCCGCGTGCTTGACCGCGGTTTCGATCATGAGGACGTGCTCGTCGACCGAAAGCGTCGCCGATTCGCCGCTCGTGCCGACCACGACGAGGGCATCCGTCCCCTCTTCGATGTGCCAGTCGATCAGCTTGCGGAAGGCCGCCAGATCGAGGCCGCCGTCCTCGAGCATCGGGGTGACGATCGCGGGGACGCTGCCGCGGATTTGAATGCCGTCTTGAGTGCCGTTAGCCATGAAACAAACACGATGAAAAATCGGTAAAGGTCGATTGTAACGGATTAGCCTGCCAGTCCGTAACGCGGAAATCCCGCCCCTGCTTCCGGCGCGGCGCGCTCACGCACCGCGCAGATTCGTTGGACGAATGCGTCGCGCGGCGCGGCCAGGAATCCGTCCTCGAACGCGACGACGCGCAACTGCCCGCGCACCGCATCGAGCAACTCGCCCGGCGCGAGCAGGAACGCGAGGTTGGACGGCTTGCCGACCGTTTGGTTGCCTTGCGCGAACGTCTCGTACAGCAGCACGCCGCCCGGCGCGACTGCGGCAACGAGACGCGGCAGCAGCGGACGATGCAGATAATGTGTCACGACGACTGCGGCGAAGCGCGCGTCGTCGGCGAGCGGCCACGGCGCGCCTTCGAGATCGGCCGCCTGCGCAGCGACGCCCGGCAGCGCGCCGAGCGACGCGAGCCCAGCCGGGTCGCGCTCGAGCGCGCGCACCGGATGGCCGCTCTCGGCGAACCAGCGCGCGTGCCGGCCGTGGCCCGCGGCGACGTCGAGCACCGCACCGCCCGCCGGCACCAGATGCGACCACTTGCGCACCCACGCCGACGGCTCGGTCGTCGCGCCGTGCGAGCCCGCGTGCGGCGGGCCGTCGACTGCAATCGTCAGCGTTTTCAACTGTACGACAGCCCCATCGCCTCGCGCACGTCGCGCATCGTCTCGGTCGCGTGCTTGCGCGCCTTGTCGCAACCGTCCGCGACGATCGCGCGCAGCAACGACGGATCGTCCATGTACTTCTGCGCGCGCTCGAGCATCGGCTGCTGCTCGCGCAGGATGCCCTCGATCACCGGCTGCTTGCAGTCGAGACAGCCGATGCCCGCCGAACGGCAGCCCTGCTGCACCCACTCGTGGGTCGCCTCGTCCGTGTAGACCTGGTGAAGCTGCCATACCGGGCACTTGTCCGGATCGCCCGGATCGCTGCGGCGCACGCGCGCGGGATCGGTCGGCATCGTGCGGACCTTCTTCGAAATCGTCTCGGCGTCCTCGCGCAGGCCGATCGTGTTGCCGTACGACTTCGACATTTTCTGGCCGTCGAGGCCGGGCATGCGCGACGCCTCGGTCAGAAGCGCCTGCGGCTCGACGAGGATGATCTTGCGCGCGCCTTCGAGATATCCGAACAGCCGCTCGCGGTCGCTCATCGACAGGCTCTGCGACTCCTGCAACATCGCGCGCGCCTGTTCGAGCGCCTCGTCGTCGCCCTCCTGCTGATACGCGTTGCGCAGCTCGCGATAGAGCTTCGCGCGCTTGCCGCCCAGCTTCTTCGCCGCTTCGAGCGCCTTCTCCTCGAAGCCCGGCTCGCGGCCGTACAGGTAGTTGAAACGGCGCGCGATCTCGCGCGTCATCTCGACGTGCGGCACCTGGTCCTCGCCGACCGGCACGAGCGAACCGCGGTACAGCAGGATGTCGGCCGCCATCAGCACCGGGTAGCCGAGGAAGCCGTACGTCGACAGATCCTTGTCCTTCAGCTTCTCGATCTGCTCCTTGTAGGTCGGCACGCGCTCGAGCCAGCCGAGCGGTGTGCTCATGCCGAGCAGCAACGCGAGCTCGGCGTGCTCGGGCACCTTGCTCTGGATGAAGAGCGTCGCCTGCGCCGGGTCGATGCCCGACGCGAGCCAGTCGATCAGCACGTCCCACACGTTCTTCTCGATTACCTCGGGCGTTTCGTAGTGCGTCGTCAGCGCGTGCCAGTCGACGACGCAGAAGAAGCACGGGTACTCGGACTGCAGCTTGACCCAGTTCTTCAGCACGCCGTGATAGTGGCCGAGGTGGAGCGACCCCGTGGGTCGCATGCCGGAAAAGATACGGTCTGGGAACATGATTATCGTTAGAAAAGCGAGGCGAAAGGAGTCAGGATGGCCGTCACGACGGCGTAGCCGGCGCCCACCAGCGGCCGCAGCCAGAATTTCGTCAAAAGCCCCGTTGCGACGAGCGCGAGCACGATGAAGAAGCCGTACGGCTCGATCCGCGACAGCGCGATCGATTGCTTCGGCGGCAGCAGCGCCGCGAGCACGCGCCCGCCGTCGAGCGGCGGCAGCGGAAAGAGGTTCAGCACCGCGAGCACGAGATTCACGCCGACGCCCGCGCCCGCCATCCGCGTGAAGAACGGCTCGTCGACCGCG
Source organism: Burkholderia sp. BDU5 (assembly GCF_001522845.1). Taxonomy (NCBI): domain Bacteria; kingdom Pseudomonadati; phylum Pseudomonadota; class Betaproteobacteria; order Burkholderiales; family Burkholderiaceae; genus Burkholderia; species Burkholderia sp. BDU5. Next base: position 20,971 of record NZ_LOWC01000165.1, read on the forward strand.
AGCGCGGCGAGGCCGATGCTCACGAACCCCCACAGAAGTGCCTGGACGAAGTTGCAGCCCGGCCCCGCGAGCGCGACCCACAGGCTGCCCCAGCGCGGATCGCGCAGATTGCGGAACGTGACGGGCACGGGCTTCGCATAGCCGAACAGGAACGCGCCGCTCGTCAGGAAGTACAGCACGAGTGGAATCACGATCGTGCCGAATGGATCGATGTGGCGCATCGGGTTGAACGACACGCGGCCCATCATGTACGCGGTGTTGTCGCCGAGCAGGCGAGCGACGTAGCCGTGGGCAGCCTCGTGCAGCGTGATCGCGAAGACCACGGGAAGCGCATAGACGGCAATCGTCTGTATCAGGGAAGAAGCATTCATAGCGCGCTATTGTAACAAGCGGGAAACGCGCGAACGGCGCGCATGCATGCGGACCGAAACGGCGGCCGCTCCGAAGCGCCTGGACGGCGCGGCGCCGCTCACGCGGCGAGACCGAACGGATCGAGCCGACCGCGCCCCGCCCGCACGAGCTGCGGCTCGTCGCCCGTCAAGTCGATCACGGTCGACGGCTCGCGCGGGCACGCGCCGCCGTCGACCACGAGATCGGCCTGCTTTTCGAGACGCGCACGGATTTCGTCCGGGTCGTTGAGCGGCTCGACGTCGGGCGGCAGGATCAGCGTCGTGCCAAGGAGCGGCTGGCCGAGCGCCTCGAGCAACGCGAGCGTGATCGCGTGCGCGGGCACGCGCAGCCCGATCGTCTTGCGCGACGGGTGCGACAGCCGCCGCGGCACCTCCTTCGTCGCCTGCAGGATGAACACGTACGGCCCCGGCGTCACCGATTTGATGAGCCGATATTGTCGATTGTCGACCATCGCGAACGTCGCGAGTTCGGACAGATCGCGCACGAGCAGCGACAGGTGCTGCTTCTCGTCGAGCCCGCGGATGCGACGCACGCGCTCGACCGCGTCCTTGTCGTCGAGATGGCATGCGAGCGCGTAGCTCGAATCGGTCGGCAGCGCGATCACGCCGCCGCTACGCACGATTTCGGCCGCCTGCTTGACGAGGCGCGGCTGCGGATTATCCGGATGAATCCTGAAGAATTGGGACATGAGGACAGAGGGAATGGATCGGCGCGCGCGCCAGCCTGCGGCCGGACGCGCTGCCGGCAAACGCCGCTACAGCCAGCGTTCCCAGACGGGTTTGAGATCGGACGGCAGCGGCGGCAGGCTGCCGAGTTCGGTGCGCCCTTCGCCCGGCGCGTGGAAATCGGAGCCGCACGACGCCTCGAAGCCGAAGCGCCGCGCGACGTCCGCGTATTCGCGGTACTGGTCGGGCGTGTGGCTGCCCGTCACGACTTCGATCGCGACGCCGCCCAGATCGATGAACTCGCCGAAGAACGCGTCGAATTCGACGGGCGTGTACGCATAGCGGCCCGGATGCGCGACGACCGCCTCGCCGCCCGACTGCCGGATCCACGCGACCGCGTCGGACAGCTTGGCCCAGCGGTGCGCGACGTAGCCCGGCTTGCCGTCGCCGAGGTAGCGGTCGAACACGTCGGCCGTCGACGCCGCATAACCCTTGTCGACGAGAAAGCGCGCGAAGTGCGTGCGCGAGATCAGGTCGGGATTCGACACGTATTCGAGCGCGCCTTCGTAAGCCCCTTCGATGCCGACCGAGGCGAGCGCGTCGCCGATCGCGACCGCGCGCGCAGTGCGGCCGTTGCGCGTCCGGTAGAGGCCATCGGCGAGCACGCGGTTCTCCGGGTCGATGTGCAGACCGACGATGTGTACGGTGCGCGACGCCCACGTCACCGAAATCTCGACGCCGTGCAGATAGCGCATGCCGAGCGCCTCGGCAGCTTCACGCGCGGCGCGCTGACCGCTGACCTCGTCGTGATCGGTCAGCGCCCACAGCATGACGCCGCCCGCGTGCGCGCGACGCGCGACGTCGGCAGGAGAAAGCTGACCGTCGGAGACGTTCGAATGGCAGTGGAGATCGGCGTTCATGGGGGCATCGGGGGCTAAGCGTTCATTCTACTGCAATGCGCAAATTCGCCGCAGCCGCCCCGGTGGTGAGGGAACGGCCGGGGCGGCAATTTTCGACGCGTCGCCTCTTGCCTCTTGCCTCTTTTGCCGCCTGCCGCCTGCCGCCTTGCCGATTTGCCGCCTTGCCGATTTGCCACCTTGCCACCTTGCCACCTTGCCGATTTGCCGATTTGCCGATTTGCCGATTTGCCGATTTGCCGATTTGCCGATTTGCCGATTTGCCGCCTTGCCGATCCGCCCGATCGCGCCGAACCCGCAGTCAGTTCACGCGCAGAACGCTTCGATCAGCGCGGCGATCTGCTCCGGCTGGTCGTGATGGACCATGTGCCCCGCATCCTCAACGAGCTTCTCGCGCCAATCCGCGAACGCCGCAAAGCGCGCCTTGAATTCGGGAATCGGGATCTCGCCCGCGAGGAACGCGAGCGTCGGCGAATCGACGGCCTCCACGTGCAGCACCTTCGCGCACACCTTCGACCAGATCGCCGTCACCTCGTCGAGCCGGTACAACAGCGGGCCGCGCAGCTTGTGCGCGGGATCGGCGAGGAGCCGGTACTGGCCGTCCGCATCGCGCGTCGACCAGTGCGCGGCGAGAAATGCCGCGCGGCGGGCGTCGAGGCGCGGATTCGTCTTGCTGAGGCGCGCGGCGACGTCTTCGAGCGATGCGTAGCGCTTGAGCGTCGGCGGCGTGCGCAGCTCGTCGAGCCACTGCGCGAGGCGCCGCGGCGCCTGCTCGGCGCGCGCGGGCGCAAGCCCGAAGCCCTCCAGGTCGACGACCCGCCGCACCCGCTGCGGCCGCGCGCCCGCGTACAGGCACACGACGTTCGCGCCCATGCTGTGGCCGATCAGGTTCACTTCGCCGTCGGGCGTGTAGTGGTCGATCAGCGCGTCGAGATCCGCGAGGTACTCGTGGAACCAGTAATGGCCGCCGCCGTGCGCGGCGACCGGCCAGTCGGACAGCCCGAATCCGCGCGCGTCGGGTGCGATCACCTGCCAGTCGCCCGCGAGCGCGTCGACAACGAACTGGAACGACGCCGCGACGTCCATCCAGCCGTGCAGCATATAGAGCGTCGGCGCGTCGGGCCGCCCCCAGCGGCGCACGTGCAGCTTCACGCCGCGGATCGTGAGGAAATCGGAGACAGATTGAGTGGAGTGCATCGCAACCGCCAAAAAAAGAATGACCGTTCGATTATATCGATCCGGCCCGTCTGGCGTGGGCAGCGCATCGAGCCTGTGTGCGTGTCGAGGCACTTCTCTAGTGTAGGGTTTCGCTCTCGATGGAACTTAAAATCGCCATGAAAACCTTGTGCGCATTGGGCTTCGTACGTTTCAAATAGCGTAGGACGCTGCACTGATATGTATGGACCGTGTCAAGTGCCAAAGTGCGCGATTCCCCGAAGTTTGGCGGGTCAAGGGCGGAAGCGGCAAATGCTTGATGGGGTCGAATCCGATGCCACGGATCAGGCCCACTGAAATCGCCGAACGCGTCGCGAACGGTTCGGACGTCCGCCATCTTTGATCGCACTCCGATGCCGATCAAATCAAACGCGAATCCGGCAATCGACGCGCCCCGCTTGCGGGCGTCTTCGATTAGTCAACCAGTCATCCACGGCCTCGCGCGGCCGACTTCATCGCCCCGCGCGCCCGTCGGCCCCGACGATCCGCTCTCGCCCTCGATTTACACCGCAGCCAAGCCGCCCCCGCACACGCGATGCGCCCCGCCCTGTCAAGCCTTCGGCTCGACGTCCTGCGCGACGAGCGCGTTCAATTCGTCGTCGTTGAAACCCGCCGCGCGGCGCGCATCGAAATTGAACGGACCGCGCAGCCGCGGCGCGTGATACTGCGCGGCGAGCCGTTCGTAGGTCGCGTGCGGCTCGAGCCCCGCCTCGTCGCACAGATGGCGAAACCAGCAATTGCCGATCCGCACATGACCGATCTCGTCGCGCAGGATCACGTCGAGAATCGCCGCCGACGTGTGATCACCGGCCTGCTGAAGCCGCGCGCGGATCGGTGGCGACGCATCGAGCCCGCGCGCCTCGAGCGTGCGCGGCACGAGCGCCATCCGCGCGAGCACATCGGCCGCCGTCCGCTCGCACATCTCCCAGAGGCCGTCGTGCGCGGGAAAATCGCCGTACGCGTGCCCGAACTCCGCGAGGCGCGCGGCAAGCAGCGAATAATGGTGCGCCTCCTCCGCCGCGACTGTCAGCCAGTCGGCATAGAACGCAGCCGGCATCCGCGCAAAGCGCCACACTGCGTCGAGCGCGAGATTGATCGCGTTGAACTCGATATGCGCGAGCGCATGCAGCAGCACCGCGCGCCCTTCCGGCGAGCGCATGCTTCGCCGCTCGAGCCGGCGCGGCTCGACGAGCTCCGGCCGCGCGGGCCGCCCGGGCAAGCCGTGCTCGGGCGCGCACAGCTCGCGCTCCAGCAGCGCCGTCGCGCGTCCGTCGAGCAGTGCGGCGCGCAGCTCGCCGACGAGCACGGCCTTGCGCGCAGGATCGGGCTCGCAAAGCGCTGCGAGCGCGTCGCTGCGCGCGCAGCGCGGGGGTTCCAACGACGAAATCGGGACGAATGACATGAGAAGGCGACATGCCCGAGCGCGTCGAGCGCGCGCGAACGACCAGGACAACCGTTTACAATAAAGGATTCGATCGCGCCGCATCCAAGCGCGACGCAACCGCGCGCCATTGTACCGGCCGCCCAGACAAGCCCCAAGGGAGACACCGTGACCATCTACAAGCTCGGCGACAACGCCCCGTCCATCCACGAAAGCGTGTTCGTCGCGGACAGCGCGGCGATCGTCGGCAAAGTCGTGCTCGAAGAGAACGCGAGCGTCTGGTTCGGCGCGACGATCCGCGGCGACAACGAGCCGATCATGGTCGGCGCGGGCAGCAACGTGCAGGAAGGCGCGGTGCTGCACACCGATCCGGGCTGTCCGCTCTCGATCGCGCCGAACGTGACGGTCGGCCATCAGGCGATGCTGCACGGCTGCACGATCGGCGAAGGCTCGCTGATCGGCATCCAGGCAGTGATCTTGAATCGCGCGGTGATCGGCCGCAACTGTCTCGTCGGCGCAGGCGCGGTGATCACCGAAGGCAAGACGTTCCCCGACAATTCGCTGATTCTCGGGGCGCCGGCGAAGGTCGTGCGAACGCTGTCCGACGAGGACATCGCGCGGATGCACATGAACACGAAGAGCTACGCAATGCGGCGCGCGTATTTCAAGGAGCAGCTCGTGCGGATCGGCTGAAACGCCGCGCGCGAGCCGTTTGATTGTCGAGGGAAAAAAGTGAGCGACCAGTTACAGAAATTCATGTTCAACGCGGCTCCGGTGCGTGGCGAGATCGTCTCGCTGCGCAACACGTGGCAAGAGGTGCTCACGCGCCGCGACTATCCAACGCCCGTGCGCAACGTGCTCGGCGAGATGATGGCGGCCTGCGCGCTGCTGTCGGCGAACCTGAAGTTCGACGGCACGCTCATCATGCAGATCTTCGGCGACGGCCCGATGAAGATGCTCGTCGTCCAGTGCAGTTCGGACCTCGCGATGCGCGCGACCGCGAAGTTCTCGGGCGACGCCGCGCAAACGCTCGGCGAGGACGCTTCGTTCGCCGACCTGATCAACGCGAGCGGCCACGGCCGCTGCGTGATCACGCTCGATCCGACCGACAAGCGGCCCGGCCAGCAACCGTATCAGGGAATCGTGCCGCTGAACGGCGAGAACGGCCCGCTCGCGTCGATTGCCGACGTGCTCGAGCATTACATGCGGCACTCCGAGCAGCTCGACACGCGCCTCTGGCTCGCGGCCGATCACAATCGCGCGGTCGGCGTGCTGCTGCAGAAACTGCCGGGCGACGGCGGCATCGTCCCGCGCGTCGAGGAAACCGACACGGACACGTGGGAGCGCGTCTGCACGCTCGGCGGCACGCTCTCGTCGAAAGAACTGCTCGAAGTGGAACCCGAGACCGTGTTCCGGCGTCTGTTCTGGCAGGAGAATGTGCAGCACTTCGAACCAACGAGCACGCGCTTCCATTGCACGTGCTCGCGCGAGAAAGTCGGCGGGATGCTGCGCATGCTCGGACAGGTCGAGATCGACGGCGTGATCGAGGAGCGCGGCCACGTCGAGATCCACTGCGAATTCTGCAATCAGCGCTACGAATTCGATCCGGTCGATGTCGCCCAGTTGTTCTCGACGCCGGAACTCGGCGCGAGCGTAGCGCCCGCCGCCGAGCGACGGCACTGATTCGCGCGCGTGCGCGCGGGCGACGCGCCCGCCCGCGCCGTCCGGCGTGCAAGTCGCCGGCACAAGCCAGGAGGCAGCAGCATGAAACCGATTCTTGTTCGCGCCGCACCGATCGCGGCGCTCGTTGCGGCCGCGTCGCTGAGCGGATGCGTCGCGCCGCCGCCGACGACGGTCCTGAGCCGCCTGCCCGAGCAGGCAGGCACGACGCCGCGCACGCTCACGCCCGACGAACGCAAGCGCTACGACGAGATCGACCGGCAGGTGCTGCGTGAGCAGAACGCGGCGATCGCGGCCGACGAAGCCGCGCGCGCGTGGTCGTACTACTATCCGCCGCCCGTCACCTATTACGGCGGCTATTACGGCGGAGGCTGGGGGCGTGGCTGGGGCACGGGCTTCAGCTACGGCTACCCGGGCTGGTGGTGAAAAACACCGGATTCCGAACGATTGAAAATCGGCAGGAAACAAAAAAGCGCGGCCGAAAGACCGCGCTTTTTTGTTAGGCGCTCCGAAGCTTCATCACCGCGCGAAGCTTGCGATGCTCGGCCGGTCGAAGCCGGCAACACGAGCGATGCGCGTCCGGCCAAGCACCTGCGCCACGCACCGCGCTCGACGACGCGTCAGCCGTGCACCGGCTTGTGCGCCTTGTCGCCGCCGTGCCGCTTTTCTGGCTTCGCGCGCGACACCGGATTCGGCACGACGCGCACCGGCGCGGCCGACACCTCGCCGCGCGTCGACATCGCCGGCTGCGCATTGCTCTGCGCCGCAGGCGCCGGCGAATTCGGCGACACGAACTGCACGAACACTTCGCCGTCCTTCACCATGCCCATCTCGTAGCGCGCACGCTCCTCGATCGCCGAGGTGCCGCTCTGCAGATCCTGCACTTCGCCCGCGATCCGCTCGTTGCGCAGCTTCGCGTCGGCGTTCTTCTGCAATTGGTCGTTCAACTGCTGCCGAAGCTCGTGCACTCGCAGCCAGCCGCCATGCCCCCACCACAATGGGTACTGAATCACGACCAGCAAAGCGATCAGGACGACGGTAACGAGCCGCATGAATAAGCCGCAGATATAAGAAGCGCCGCTTCACGAGATCGCGAAGCGGCGTCATCGATGAACAAGACCGATATTAACGCGTTAGCGCGTGTCAGCGCAGGTTATAGAACGCCGACTTGCCCGGGTAGCTCGCGATGTCGCCGAGATCTTCCTCGATGCGCAGCAGCTGGTTGTACTTCGAGATGCGGTCGCTGCGCGACAGCGAGCCCGTCTTGATCTGGCCGGCGTTCAGGCCGACGGCGATGTCGGCAATCGTCGAGTCTTCCGTTTCGCCCGAGCGGTGCGAAATCACGGCCGTGTAGCCGGCACGCTTCGCCATCTCGATCGCCGCGAACGTTTCGGTCAACGTACCGATCTGGTTGATCTTGATGAGGATCGAGTTCGCGACGCCCTTCTCGATGCCTTCCTTCAGGATGCGCGTGTTCGTGACGAACAGGTCGTCGCCGACGAGCTGAACCTTCTTGCCGAGGCGCTCGGTCAGCAGTTTCCAGCCTTCCCAGTCGCTTTCGTGCATGCCGTCCTCGATCGACACGATCGGGAACTTGTCCGCGAGCGTCGCGAGATAGTCAGTGAACTCGGCCGACGACAGCTGCAGGCCTTCGCCCGCGAGCTGGTACTTGCCGTCGTGGTAGAACTCCGACGCCGCGCAGTCGAGCGCGAGCAGCACGTCTTCACCCGCGCGGTAGCCGGCCTTCTCGATCGCCTGCAGGATCGTCGACAGGCATTCGTCGTTGCTGCCGAAGTTCGGCGCGAAGCCGCCTTCGTCGCCGACCGCCGTGCTCATGCCGCGGTCCGACAGGATCTTCTTCAGCGCGTGGAACACTTCCGCGCCGCAGCGCAGCGCTTCGCGGAACGTCGGCTGGCTCACCGGCACGATCATGAATTCCTGGATGTCCAGGCTGTTGTTCGCGTGCGCGCCGCCGTTCACGATGTTCATCATCGGCACCGGCAGTTGCATCGCGCCCGAGCCGCCGAAGTAGCGGTACAGCGGCAGGCCGGCTTCTTCAGCCGCGGCCTTCGCGACCGCCATCGACACGGCGAGCATCGCGTTCGCGCCGAGGCGCGACTTGTTGTCGGTGCCGTCGAGTTCGAGCAGCGTCTTGTCGAGAAACGCCTGCTCGGACGCGTCGAGGCCCATGATCGCTTCGGAGATCTCGGTGTTGATGTGCTCGACCGCCTTCAGCACGCCCTTGCCGTTGTAGCGGCCGGCTTCGCCGTCACGCAGCTCGATCGCCTCGCGCGAGCCGGTCGACGCGCCCGACGGCACCGCCGCGCGGCCCATCGTGCCCGACTCGAGCAGCACGTCGCACTCGACGGTGGGGTTGCCGCGCGAATCCAGAATTTCGCGGCCGATGATATCTACGATTGCACTCATGGTTTCCTCTGAAAATGACGATGGATTCTGTCTTCAGCGATGGCGGCCGGCGCGCACGCGAAAGCCGCTTTCGCTACTGACGCGCACGAGGGCCGCCGAGTTCATCTCAATTGAAATCGTTTTCCAGGAACGGCGCGCACTTCACCGCCCGATCGAGCGTGGCGAGCGTCTCCAGCAACGCGGCCATCTTGCCGAGCGGCACCGCGTTCGGTCCGTCCGACCGGGCCTCGGCCGGGTTCGGGTGGGTCTCCATGAAGAGCCCCGCGACGCCCGTCGCCACCGCCGCGCGTGCGAGCACCGGCACGAATTCGCGCTGGCCGCCCGAGCTCGTGCCCTGCCCGCCCGGCAACTGCACCGAATGGGTTGCGTCGAACACGACGGGCGCGCCCGTCTCGCGCATGATCGCGAGCGAGCGCATGTCCGACACGAGGTTGTTGTAGCCGAACGACACGCCGCGCTCGCATGCGAGGAAGCGGTCTTCCGACAGCCCCGCGTCGCGCGCGGCGTCGCGCGCCTTGTCGATCACGTTCTTCATGTCGTGCGGCGCGAGGAACTGGCCCTTCTTGATGTTGACGGGCTTGCCCGACTGCGCGCACGCGCGGATGAAGTCGGTCTGACGGCACAGAAACGCGGGCGTCTGCAGCACGTCGACGACGGCCGCGACAGGCGCGATCTCGTCGATCTCGTGCACGTCGGTCAGCACCGGCACGTTCAGCTGGCGCTTCACCTCGGCGAGGATCCGCAGGCCCTCGTCCATCCCGAGCCCGCGAAACGACTTGCCCGAGCTGCGATTGGCCTTGTCGTACGACGACTTGTAGATGAACGGCACGCCGAGCTTCGAGCAGATCTCCTTCAGCCGGCCCGCCGTGTCGATCGTCATCTGCTCCGATTCGACGACGCAGGTGCCCGCGATCAGGAAGAACGGCTGGTCGAGCCCGACTTCGAATCCGGCGAGATTCATGCTTTCACTCCGGCGCGCGACTGCTGATACGCGAGCGCGGCCTGGACGAACGACTTGAAGAGCGGATGGCCGTCGCGCGGCGTCGACGTGAATTCCGGGTGGAACTGGACGCCGACGAACCACGGGTGCATCGCGCGCGGCAGCTCCATCATTTCCGGCAGATCCTCGCTCGGCGTGCGCGCGCTGATCACGAGGCCGCCTGCTTCGAGCTGCGGCACCAAGCGGTTGTTGACTTCGTAGCGGTGACGGTGACGCTCGTTCACGTCCTTGCCGTAGATCTCTTCGGCGAGCGTGCCCGCCTTGATCGGGCAGCGCTGCGAACCGAGCCGCATCGTGCCGCCGAGGTCCGATTCCTCGGTCCGCTTCTCGACCTTGCCGTCGCGGTCGAACCACTCGGTGATCAGCGCGACGACGCGCTCCGGCGTGTTCGGATCGAACTCGGTGCTGTTCGCCTGCGCCAGGCCGACGACGTCGCGCGCGAATTCGATGACGGCGAGCTGCATCCCGAGGCAGATGCCGAGATACGGGACCTTCGACTCGCGCGCATGGCGGATCGCCGCGATCTTGCCTTCGGTGCCGCGCCGGCCGAAGCCGCCCGGCACGAGAACCGCGTCGAGATGCGCGAGACTCGCGGTGCCGTTCGCCTCGAGCTCTTCCGAATCGATGTACTCGATGTTGACCTTCGTCGACGTGTGGATCGACGCATGGCGCAGCGCTTCGATCAGCGACTTGTACGATTCCGTCAGGTCGACGTACTTGCCGACCATCCCGATCGTCACCTCGTGCTTCGGATGCTGAAGCTTCTCGACGAGATCCGACCACATGCGGAGATCGGCCGGCTTCGGATCGAGCTTGAGCTCCTCGCAGATGATCTTGTCGAGGCCCTGGTCGTGCAGCATCTGCGGGATCTTGTAGATGCTGTCGACATCCCACACCGAGATCACCGCGTCTTCCGGCACGTTCGAGAAGAGCGAGATCTTCTTCGATTCGTCGTCGGGGATCGGGCGGTCGGCGCGGCAGAGCAGCACGTGCGGCGAAATGCCGATCTCGCGCAGCTTCTGCACGCTGTGCTGGGTCGGCTTCGTCTTCAGCTCGCCCGCCGTCGCGATGAACGGCACGAGCGTCAGGTGAACGAAGCATGCGCTGTTGCGGCCGAGGCGCAGGCTCATCTGGCGCGCCGCCTCGAGGAACGGCAGCGACTCGATGTCGCCCACCGTGCCGCCGATCTCGACGATCGCGACATCCGGCTCGCCGCAGGTGGCCGATGCCGCGCCGCGCTCGACGAATGCCTGGATCTCGTTCGTGATGTGCGGGATCACCTGGACGGTCTTGCCGAGGTAATCGCCGCGACGCTCCTTGCGGATCACCGATTCGTAGATCTGACCGGTCGTGAAATTGTTGGCCTTGCGCATCTTCGTGCTGATGAAGCGCTCATAGTGGCCGAGGTCGAGATCGGTTTCCGCGCCGTCTTCCGTCACGAACACTTCGCCGTGCTGAAACGGGCTCATCGTGCCGGGATCGACGTTGATGTACGGATCGAGTTTGAGGAGGGTGACTTTGAGACCGCGCGATTCGAGGATCGCGGCGAGAGAAGCGGCGGCAATGCCCTTGCCGAGGGAAGAAACTACGCCGCCGGTGACGAAAACATATTTGGTCATCGCTGGATGCTCGCGGGAAAAACGGATTATACCGTAAAGGCCGCGCGTCACTCAGCAATCGACGCTCGATCGCACCCTTTCCTTCTCCTTTCCGGGCTCATGTGCGCCCCCTCCCCGGCCGTCCCGCGCGGCCCCCCCGCACGTCGCGCAAACCTGTCGAGCGGACCTTGCTTCGCGCGCGTTGCGTCCGCCCCTCTTGCGCACCGCGGCACGCTCGAAGCGGACGCCGACACGATCACGCGCGCCGAGCTTCGGCGCCGCCGCTCTCGGCGGCGCGCAGCGCGTTGATCATGCGCTGCAGCGCCCGCGCGGTCTCGAGCGGCCGCTCCATCGGGAAGAGATGACTGCCCTCAAGCCACTCGATCCGGCCGCGCGCCGCCCGGCGCGTCGCCGCGAGCCCGATCTGGCGGATCTCGCGCGAACGCGTGCCGGCGAGAAAGCCGATCGGCACGGGCGCGCCGTGCGCAAGCCGCGGACCGAGCGTATGCGGCAGCGTCCGGTAGATCATGTATTCGATCTGCCGGTCGAACGCGAGCGCGCGCTCGCCCGCCGCACTCGCCTGCGGAATGCCGTAGTCGATGTAATCGGACAGCATCCGTTCGTCCCAGCGCGCGAACGACTGCTTCGCGCGGAAGTGCCGCCAGACGTCATCGCGGCTCGCCCAATGGACGCGACGGTTGCGCGTCGCGGCGGCGGGCGACAGGCGCTCGTCGAGCCCCGTCCATTGGCTCACGCGCAGCGCGCTGCTGCGCCAGCCCGCGATCACGGGCGAATCGAGCATCACGACGCCGCGCACCCATTGCGGGCGCTTGAGCGCCGCCATCAGCGACAGGTAGCCGCCGAGCGAATGGCCGACGAGCCAGACGGGCCGCTCGTACGTGCGGCCGATGTCGTCGAGCAGCTGCTCGACGAGGTGCGGCCAGTCGCGCGTTACCGGAAAGCGGCGGTCATGTCCGATTCTCTCGATGAAGCGCAACTCGTAATCGTCCGCGAGCTCGGCGAAGATCGTCCGGTAGGTAGATGCCGGAAAGCCGTTCGCATGCGAAAAATGGATGATGTCCTTCAAATGCCGCTGTCTCCCTGTCGTAGCCTCCGCGTCGCATCACCAGCCCATCCAGTAGCGCCGGCGCGCGTCCCGGTATCGGATCGGCACTGGGGCCGCGCCGTTCGACGTCACGTCGATGCGCACTGCGCCGTCGCGGTCGGTGCGAGGCAGCTCGATACCGCGCCCGACATAGCGCGCCCAGACGGTCGGATGCGGATGCTGGAACCTATTCGCGTAGCCTACCTGAAATATGGCAATGCGCGGCTCGACCGAATCGAGGAAAGGTTCGGTCGACGACGTGCGGCTGCCGTGATGCGGGACGACGAGCACCTGCGCGGCGAGCGCCTCGCGCGATCCGGCGACGAGCGTGCGCTCGGAGCGTGCGTCGACGTCGCCCGTCAGGAGCGCCGCGCGCTCGCCCGCCGACACGCGCAGCACGCATGACTGCGCGTTCGTCGCACCGCCCGCCCGTGGGCCGCCGTCGGGCCAGAGCGTCGTGAATTCGACGCCGTCCCAGCGCCAGCGCTGCCCCGCGGCGCACGGCAGCGCGTCCGTCACGCCCGCTGCGCGCGCGACGCGCCAGAGGCGATTCGAAGGCGGCAGGCCGCCCGTCATCTGCGCGACCGTGACCGATTCGAGCACGGCGGGCGCGCCGCCCGCGTGGTCCGAGTCCGCGTGGCTCACAACGAGCGCGTCGAGCGCGCGCACGCCCTGCGCGCGCAGGAACGGCACGACGATCCGCTCGCCCGCGTTCGACGCCTCGGGTCCCGGGCCCGCATCGAACAGCAGCGCGTGCCGCGCGGTCTCGATCAGCACGGCGGAGCCCTGCCCGACGTCGAGCGCCGTCAGCCGGAACGCGCCTTCGGGCGGCGCATGCGACGCCGGCGCGAGGAGCGGCAGCCAGGCAAGCGGCGCCGCGTGGCGCAGCGGCCAGCCGCGCGGCGTCAGCGCCCAGACGACGCCCGCCGCCGCCGTCGCGAGCGCGAGGCTGCCAGGCACCGGCAACATCCAGACCGTGCGCCCCGCGCCGGCCGTCGCTTCGAGGAGCCGCATCATGGTCGCGACGAGCGCATGTGCGAACGCGAAGGCGAATGCGTCGAGCGGCGCGGGCAGCACGACGCCGGCGAGCACCGTCGGCGTGACGAGCGAGCCGACCCAGGGGATCGCGAACGCGTTCGCGAGCGGCCCCGCGAGCGGAATCTGCGCGAACCACAGCACGGTGAGCGGTGCAAGCGCGATCGTCACCGCGTACTGCGCGCGCGCAGCATCGCGCACACGCCGGGCGAGCCGCCTCGTCGCCCGCGCGAAAACCGTGCGCAACCGCGCGGCGTGCGACGGCGGCACGCCGTCGCTGCCGTCGATTGCGCCGCGCCCCGCGCGTCCATCGTCCGCCTCACGCGCATCGCGCGCGGCACTTCGCCCCGACGACACGAACAGGATCGCCGCGACCGCGCCGAACGACAGCCAGAATCCCGGCGCCGTCACCGCCCACGGATCGACGAGCAGCACGCAGCCGAGCGCCGCCGCCAGCACCGACGATGGCGCGAGCGAACGCCCGCTCAGATACGCGACGCCCGCGGCGGCGAGCATCCACCACGCACGCTGCGCGGGCACGTTGAAGCCGGCGAGCGCCGCGTAGCCGGCGCTGCCAATGATCGCACCGATCGCCGCGATCTTCTGCGCGGGCAAGACGAGCGGCCAGTTCCGCCCGACGTAGCCCGAGCGCCGCCAGAATCTGCCCGCGAGCCACGCGCACAAGCCGCCGACCATCCCGACGTGCAGCCCGGAGATCGCGACCAGGTGGCTCGTGCCGGTGTCGCGCAGGATGCGCCAGTCGTCGTCGCCGATGTCGCCCTGCGCGCCGATCGCGAGCGCGACGACGATCCCGCGATGCGCAGCGTCGCCGAGCACGTCGACGATCCGGCCGCGCAGCCGCGCACGCAGCCGGTCGATCGCGGCGGCGATGCCGGGCGCCCCGCCCGTCAGCCGCTGCGCATCGTGCGGCGCGGACACGTAGCCGAGCGCCCGGATGCCGCGCGCGAGCCATGCCGCCTCCGCGTCGCGCACGCCGAAGTTCGCGTTGCCGTGCGGGCGTTTCAGACGCACGCGCAGCCGCCATCGGTCGCCCGGCACGAGCTCGGGCGGCGGCGCCGTGCGCCTGAATGCGTACCAGGCGAGCGACAGCGTCGCGGGAAACCTGACGATGCCCGCATCGTTGTCGTCGACGTCGAATAGGAAGCGCACGCCGTTCGCGTCGCGCGACGGCAGCCCGCGCACCGCGCCCGTCACGACGATGTCACGCCCTTGCCACGGCTCGGGCAGCGCATCGCTCAGGCGCCACTGCGCATGCGCCGCCGCGTAGCCGAAGCCCGCGAGCGCCGCGGCGCAACAGCACGCGCAGAAACCGGCCCGCTGCATGCGCGCACGCGCGTCGCCGCGCAGCGCGGCCGCAAGCCATACGCACAAGCCGAACGCGAGCCCGCCGCCCGCCCATGCCGCCGCACCCGGCAGCGCCGCCTGCTGCTGCAGCGCGACGACGCCGAGCGCGAACGCGCCGCACATCGCCCGCATCGCGCCTCCGTGTTTCGCGCCGCCTGGGCGCGCGCCTGGTCACGGGTCGATTATGCGGACGAAAGCGCGAGACGCGGCAGCGCGGCGAGCGCGTTAGCCGAAGTGGATAGCGAGAGTCGGGCGACGTCGATGCCGCGCAGCGCGGCGATCGCCGCGCCGATGAGCGGCACCTGGTCGGGCGTGTTGCGCTGCCTGTAGCGCCATTCGGGCGGAATGTCCGGGGCGTCGGTCTCGACCACGAGCGCGTCGAGCGGCAATTGCCCGGCGAGCCGCCTGATCTGCAGCGCGCGGCCGAACGTCACGTTGCCGCCGAAGCCGAGCTTGAGCCCTTGCGCGAGATACGCATCGGCCTGCTGGAAGCTGCCGTTGAACGCGTGCGCGATGCCGCGCCGCACGCCCGCGCGCCGCAGCCCGGCCAGCACGCGATCCTGCGACTTGCGCACGTGGCACACGACCGGCAGATCGAAATCGCGCGCGAGCCGCAGCTGCGCATCATAGAAGCCTTGCTGCCGGTTCTCGTCGAGCCCCGGCACGAAGTAGTCGAGGCCGATCTCGCCGATGCCGACGAAACGCGGATCGTCGAGGCTCGCCTCGACCTCCATCCGCAGCCGGTCGAGATCCTCGTCGCGCGCATGCGGCGTGTACATCGGATGAATGCCGAGCGCGTACACCGCACCCTCCGTCGCGTGCGCGAGCTCGCGCACCGTCGCGAAATTCACGCGCCCGACACTCGGGATCACGATCCGCGACACGCCCGCCGCCCGCGCCGCATCGGCAACGGCCCCGCGATCGGCGTCGAACTCGGCCGCGTCGAGATGGCAGTGCGTGTCGATCCACATCGCGTCACACCGGCACGGCCGGCTCCTCGTGCAGCACGCCGTCGCGCAGCCGCAGGATGCGGTCGCAGCGCGCGGCGAGATCGGGATCGTGCGTGACGATCACGAAGCTCGTGTCGAGCGTCCTCGACAATTCGAGCATCAGGTGGAACACGTGATCGGCAGTCGAGCCGTCGAGGTTGCCGGTCGGCTCGTCGGCAAGCACGCACGCCGGCTTCGTGACGAGCGCGCGCGCGATCGCGACGCGCTGCCGCTCGCCGCCCGACAGCTCGCCCGGCCGGTGCTTCGCGCGTGCGCCGAGCCCCACCTCCTCGAGCATCGCGCGCGCGCGATGGCGCGCGTCCTCGGTCGACATCCGGCGGATCCGCAGCGGCATCGCGACGTTGTCGAGCGCGGTGAACTCCGGCAGCAGATGGTGAAACTGATAGACGAAGCCGAGCGCGCGGTTGCGCAGGTCGTTGCGCTCGCGCTCGGCGAGCTGCGTAAACGGCTTGCCGAGCAGCGACACCCGTCCGGCGCTCGGCTCGTCGAGGCCGCCCAGCACGTGCAGGAGCGTGCTCTTGCCCGAGCCCGACGCGCCGACGATCGCAAGCTTCTCGCCGCGCCGCACCGACACCTCAGCGTTGTCGAGCACCTGCACGTTGAAGCCGCCCTGCACGAACGTCTTCGTGATTCCGTGCGCCTCGAGCACGCACTCGCGCGCGGCGCCATCCTGATAGTTCTGATTCATCGTCTGTTCGAAGACCCGGTCATTCATAGCGCAGCGCCTCCGCGGGGCGCACCTTCGCGCCGCGCCAACTCGGATAGAGCGTCGCGAGCGCGGACAGCGCGAACGCGATCACGCCAATCTTGATCACATCGCCCGGCACGAGCTCGGACGGCAGCTCGCTGATGAAGTACACCGACGGCGGCAGGAACTGCACGCCGAACGCATGCTCGATCATCGGGATGAGCCACGGGATGCTCCACGCGATCAGGCAGCCGAGCGCGACGCCCGTCGCGGTGCCGGCGAAGCCGATCGTCACGCCCTGCACGACGAAGATCTTCATGATCGAGCCCGGCTGCGCGCCGAGCGTGCGCAGGATCGCGATGTCCGCCTGCTTGTTCGTCACGGTCATCACGAGCGACGACACGAGATTGAACGCCGCGACCGCGATGATGAGCGTCAGGATGATGAACATCATCCGCTTCTCGATCTGCACCGCGGAGAACCACGTCTTGTTCTGCTGCGTCCAATCGCGGATGTACAAGTCGCCCGACAGCGTGTGCGCGAGCTCGCGCGCAACCTGCGGCGCCTTCTGCATGTCCGTGAGGCGCAGCCGCACGCCCGTCGGCGCGGGCAGCCGGAAGAGCGCCTGCGCGTCCTGGATGTCGATCATCGCGAGCGAGCTGTCGTATTCGTAATGGCCGGATTCGAAGAGGCCGACGACCGTGAACTGCTTGAGGCGCGGCATCATCCCGGCCGGCGTGATCGTGCCTTCCGGCGCGACGAGCGTGACCTTGTCGCCGACGCCCACGCCGAGATTGCCCGCGAGCGCGTCGCCGAGCACGATCCCGAACTGGCCGGGCGCGAGCGCCGTGAGCGCGCCCGCCTTCATGTCCTTGCCGATGTCGGACACCTGCGGCTCGAGCGACGGCTCGACGCCGCGCAGCATCACGCCGCTCACCGCGTCCTGGCGCGTGAGTAGCGCCTGCGCGTCGACGTAGGGCGCCGCGCCGATCACGGACGGATTCAGGCGCGCCTCCTTCGCGGTCAGTTGCCAGTCGGGCATCGAGCCCGTCGGCGAAAAGACCTCGACGTGCGCGAGCACCGACAGCATCCGGTCGCGCACTTCTTTCTGGAAGCCGTTCATCACGGACAGCACGACGATGAGCGCCGCGACGCCGAGCGCGATCCCGAGCATCGACACGAGCGCGATGAAGGAGATGAAGCCGTTGCCGGTCGTGCGTTTGCCGGCGCGCGTGTAGCGCCAGCCGATCTGCCATTCGTACGGAAGTTTCAAGCGTATCCTTTCTGCTGGTTGGGACGCCGCGCGCCGCGCGAATCCGCGCGCAGGAACCGGGCCTGCCCGGTCACGCGCGCAGTGTGCCACACAATGCTTAACCGACCCTGAAAACGCTCCGGATCAGGCCGGCCGGCGGCGACGTGGCGGATTCGATCGAATCCGCCACGTCAGGCGCGATCGATGCGGCGTCGACCGATACTCGCGGGTGCGCCTTCGCCGCGGGCAGCGTGCGCCGACAAGCGACGCGTGCGCTGCGCCGATCCGCAATTTTACCAACGGAGTCACGCGCGCCGCGCACGCGACGTACGGCGCGGCATCGGCGACCGGCCTTGCCGTTTGGCCTACAATGCGCACCATCATGCGTGCCCAACGTCTTCACTTCCTCGTGCCTTTCGCGCTGCCGTCGGTCGCCGACGCCGCGTCTTCCCTCCACACGCTCGACAGCCCCGCGCTCGACAAGCTTCTCGCTCGCGCGCGCCTCGTCGAACGCACGGTCGGCGAAGATTTCCAGCGCACGCTGCCAAACGAACGCTGGCTCGCGCGCCAGTTCGGCGCGATTCCCGCCGACGCCGACGACGCGCCGCTCGCGCCGTACATGCTCATCGCCGACGGCGGCACGCCGGGCGACGACACATGGGCGTGCGTCGAGCCCGTGCACGTGCGGATCGCGACCGATCACCTCGTGCTGATCGATCCCGCGTCGCTCGAGATCGGCGACGACGAAGCCGCCGCGCTCCTCGACACGGCGCGCCCGCTGATCGAGGAGCTCGGCGTGAAGCTGCAGGCGCCGCGGGCATCGCGCTGGTATCTGTCGAGCCCGCAGCTCGCCGGACTCGCGGGCGCCGCGCCGCTGCGCGCGAGCGGACGCAACATCGAGATCTGGCTGCCGCACGAGACGCAGACGGGCGAACGCTCGCGCGCCTGGATGAAGCTGCAGAACGAAGTGCAGATGGCGTGGTTCCAGCACCCCGTCAACGAGGCGCGCGAAGCGCGCGGCTATCCTGCCGTCAATTCGATCTGGTTCCACGCGCAAGGCGCGATGAAGCCGGTGACGAGCCCGTTCGCGCGCGTGTTGTCGCGCTCGCCCGGCGCACGCGGGCTCGCGCTTGCGGCGGGTTCGGCCGCGGGAGAGCCACCCGCCGCATTCGATGCGCTCGCCGCCGGCGCCGCGGCGCAATCGAGCGACACGATGCTCGTCGAGCTCGACGCGCTGACGACGCCGTTCATCGAGCAGGACTGGGCGCGCTGGCACGACGCGCTCGCCGCGCTCGAGCGCGACTGGTTCGCACCCGCGCTCGACGCGCTCGCGCGAGGCCGCGTCGGCGAGCTCGCGCTCACGCTCTGCGGCGATACGAGCACCGCGACGCTCGCCGCGACGCGCGGCGATCTGCGCAAATTCTGGCGCCGCCGCACGCTCGCCTCCCTGTTCGAATAACGCAACCGCTTCGCATGACCCACATCGTCACCCGCTCGCCCGCCCCCGCCGCGCTCGACGCGCTCGCCCGCCACGGACTGCATCCCGTGCTCGCCCGCCTCTATGCGGCGCGCGGGATCACGTCGCCCGCCGACGTCGAAACCGCGCTGTCGCGCCTCGTGCCGCCCGCGCAGCTCAAAGGCTGCGCGGACGCCGCCGCGCTGCTCGCGGACGCGCTCGAGGCCGGCCGCAAGATGCTCGTCGTCGCCGACTACGACTGCGACGGCGCGACCGCATGCGCGGTCGCCGTGCGCGGCCTGAGCATGTTCGGCGCGAAGATCGACTACCTGGTGCCGAACCGCTTCGAGTACGGCTATGGCTTGACGCCCGAGATCGTCGAGCTCGCCGCCGCGCGCAAGCCCGATCTGCTGATCACCGTCGACAACGGGATCGCGAGCGTCGACGGCGTCGCGGCCGCGAATGCGCGCGGCATCGACGTGCTCGTCACCGATCATCACCTGCCCGGCGACACGCTGCCCGCCGCGCGCGCGATCGTCAATCCGAATCAGCCGGGCTGCGCATTTCCGAGCAAGCACATCGCGGGCGTCGGCGTGATGTTCTACGTGCTGCTCGCGCTGCGCACCGAGCTGCGCGCGCGCGGCGCGTTCGGCGACGCGCGTCCCGAGCCGCGGCTCGACGGCCTCCTCGACCTCGTCGCGCTCGGCACGGTCGCCGACGTCGTGCGCCTCGACGGCAACAACCGCGTGCTCGTCGCGCAGGGCCTGCAGCGGATCCGCAACGGCCGGATGCAGCCCGGCATCGCGGCGCTCTTTCGCGCGGCGGCGCGCGAAGCGCGCAGCGCATCCGGCTTCGATCTGGGCTTCGGCCTCGGCCCGCGCCTGAACGCGGCAGGCCGCCTGTCCGACATGTCGCTCGGGATCGAATGCCTGACGACCGACGACGTCGGCCGCGCGTGGGAGCTCGCCCAGCAGCTCGACGCGATGAACCGCGAGCGGCGCGAGATCGAGGCGGGCATGCAGCAGCAGGCGCTCGCCGATCTCGCGTCGGTCGACCCGGCCGAAGCGGCGACGATCACGCTCTTCAACCCCGAATGGCACCAGGGCGTGATCGGCATCGTCGCGGGGCGGCTGAAGGAGCGCTTTCACCGGCCGGCGTTCACGTTCGCGCACGCGGACGACAGCGGCGCGCGCGTGAAGGGCTCGGGCCGCTCGATCCCCGGGTTCCATTTGCGCGACGCGATCGACCTGATCTCGAAACGCGAACCCGATCTGATCGTCACGTTCGGCGGCCACGCGATGGCGGCGGGCGTCACGCTCGATACCAAGAACGTGCCGCGCTTCGCCGCCGCGTTCGAGGCGGTCGCGCGCGAACGGCTGTCCGACGATGTGCTCGCGCGCGTGATCGAGACAGACGGCGATCTCGAGGACGCGTATTTCACGCCGCAGGTCGTCGAGCTGCTCGATTCGGCCGTCTGGGGCCAGGGCTTTCCGGCGCCGCTCTTCTCGGGCGAATTCGATGTAGCGTCGCAGGCGCTCGTCAAGGACAAGCACCTGAAACTGCAACTGATGCGCGGCCGCCAGCGCTTCAACGCGATCTGGTTCAACCACGCCGAGCCGCTGCCCGCGCGCGCGACGGTCGCGTTCCGGCTCGCGAGCGACACGTGGAACGGCATGACGCGCGTGCAGCTGATCGTCGAGCACGCGGCGTAGGGCGCGCCGCCGATCGTCGGAACGCGCCGAACCGAACCGAACCGAGCCACATCGATTCGCGCGATCGCTCGTACGGGACGAGCGCGGCGATCCGCGGGACGGGCGCGTTGCAGCGCGGCGTCGCGCCCGGCTTCGCCTCGAATACGGACGCGCCGTGCGATCAAGACGCCCGCCCCGCTCGCCTCCAGTCGTGCATCGTCCCCGATGCCGCCACGCGCGCCCGCATCCGCACGCAGATCCGTCACCGATTCCTGACGAGTCGGATCGGCACGATCGGCGCGCAGCCGTCCCGCGCCGCATGCGCATGGCCTCGAATGCCGCTGCTCCGATCGCCGTCCCGCCCGCCGCGCACCGAATCGGCGGCCCCCGCGCGCCGCGCCGCGCACCGCCGCCTGCGCCGCGCCGTACCGGCCGAGGCCGTCGATCGGCTATAATTTCTCTTTTTCACGAAGCGTCAAAAGCGAACAAGATCATGGAAGCGGAACGTCTGAACGCGATCGAAAGCTCCCTCGCGGACCTGCGCCGGCGCGCGGGCGAGCTACGGGGGTATCTTTGACTACGACGTCAAGTCTGCACGTCTAGCCGAAGTCAACAAGCAACTCGAAGACCCGAACGTCTGGAACGACTCGAAGAACGCCCAGGCGCTCGGCCGCGAGAAGAAGTCGCTCGAGGGCGTCGTCATGACGCTCACGGCACTCGATAACGACCTGCGCGACGCGCAGGACCTGTTCGACCTCGCCCACGAGGAAGGCGACGAAGACACGCTTCTCGCGACCGAAGAGGACGCGGCGAAACTCGAGGCGCGCGTCGCCGACATCGAATTCCGCCGGATGTTCTCGAACCCGGCCGATCCGAACAACTGCTTCATCGACATCCAGGCCGGCGCCGGCGGCACCGAGGCGTGCGACTGGGCGTCGATGCTGCTGCGCCAGTACCTGCGCTACTGCGAACGCAAGGGCTTCAAGGCGGAAGTGCTCGAAGAATCCGACGGCGACGTCGCCGGCATCAAGAACGCGACGATCAAGGTCTCGGGCGAATACGCGTACGGCTATCTGCGCACCGAAACCGGCATTCACCGCCTCGTGCGCAAGTCGCCGTTCGATTCGTCGGGCGGCCGTCACACGTCGTTCTCGTCGGTGTTCGTCTATCCGGAAATCGACGATTCGATCGAAGTCGAGGTCAACCCGGCCGATCTGCGCATCGACACGTACCGCGCATCGGGCGCGGGCGGCCAGCACATCAACAAGACCGACTCGGCCGTGCGGATCACGCACATGCCGACGGGCATCGTCGTCCAGTGCCAGAACGACCGCTCGCAGCACCGCAACCGTGCGGAAGCGATGGCGATGCTGAAGTCGCGCCTGTACGAAGCCGAGCTGCGCAAGCGCCAGGCCGAGCAGGACAAGCTCGAATCGAGCAAGACCGACGTGGGCTGGGGCCACCAGATCCGCTCGTACGTGCTCGACCAGAGCCGCGTGAAGGATCTGCGCACGAACGTCGAAATGAGCAATACGAAGGCCGTCCTCGACGGCGACCTCGACGACTTCATCGGCGCGAGCCTCAAACAGGGCGTGTAAGCGCCCCCGCGCGGGCGCGGCCGACCCGCGCGCCGGCCGCATCGGCGCCGCGCCCCGCTGCCGCATTACCCTCGAACCCGACCATCATGACCGAACCGACCCAACCGCAGGCCGCTGTCGCAGCGGACGAAAACCAGATCGTCGCGGAACGCCGCGACAAGCTGCGCGCGCTGCGCGACCAAGGCATCGCCTATCCGAACGACTTCCAGCCGACCCGCCATGCGGCCGATCTGCAGAACGAATACGCGGACGCCGACAAGGAAGCGCTCGAAGCGAAGCACCTCGAAGTCGCGATCGCCGGCCGGATGATGCTCAAGCGCGTGATGGGCAAGGCGAGCTTCGCGACGGTGCAGGACGGCTCGGGCCAAATCCAGTTCTTCGTGACGCCGGCCGACGTCGGCGCCGAGACCTACGACGCGTTCAAGAAGTGGGACCTGGGCGACATCATCGCCGCGCGCGGCGTGCTGTTCCGCACGAACAAGGGCGAGCTGTCGGTGAAGTGCACGGCGCTGCGGCTGCTGTCGAAGGCGCTGCGCCCGCTGCCCGACAAATTCCACGGCCTCGCGGATCAGGAGACGCGCTATCGCCAGCGCTACGTCGACCTGATCGTCACGCCGGAGACGCGCTCGACGTTCCGCGCGCGCACGAAGGCGATCGCGTCGATCCGCAAGTTCATGGGCGACGCCGACTTCATGGAAGTCGAGACGCCGATGCTGCACCCGATCCCGGGCGGTGCGGCGGCGAAGCCGTTCGTCACGCATCACAACGCGCTCGACATGCAGATGTTCCTGCGCATCGCGCCCGAGCTGTACCTGAAGCGCCTCATCGTCGGCGGCTTCGAGCGCGTGTTCGAGATCAACCGGAATTTCCGCAACGAGGGCGTGTCGCCGCGCCACAACCCGGAATTCACGATGATGGAGTTCTACGCCGCGTATACCGACTACCGCTGGCTGATGGACTTCACCGAGCAGTTGATCCGTCAGGCGGCCGTCGACGCGCTCGGCACCGCGACGATCCAGTACCAGGGCCGCGAGCTCGATCTCGCGAAGCCGTTCCATCGGCTCACGATCACGCAGGCGATCCAGAAGTTCGCGCCGAACTACACGCACGGCCAGTTGTCGGACGACGCTTACTTGCGCAGCGAACTGAAGCGCCTCGGTGTCGACGTCACGCAGCCGGCGTTCCTGAACGCAGGCATCGGCGCGCTGCAGCTCGCGCTCTTCGAGGAAACCGCAGAACCGCAGCTGTGGGAGCCGACCTTCATCATCGACTACCCGATCGAAGTGTCGCCGCTCGCGCGCGAATCGGACACGGTGCCGGGCATCACCGAGCGCTTCGAGCTCTTCATCACCGGCCGCGAGATCGCGAACGGCTTCTCGGAGCTGAACGATCCCGAAGACCAGGCTGCGCGCTTCAAGAAGCAGGTCGAGCAGAAGGACGCGGGCGACGAGGAAGCGATGTTCTTCGACGCCGACTACATCCGCGCGCTCGAATACGGGATGCCTCCGACAGGCGGCTGCGGGATCGGCATCGACCGTCTCGTAATGCTGCTCACCGACAGCCCGACGATCCGCGACGTGCTGCTGTTCCCGCACCTGCGCCGCGAGGACTGATCCCCGCGCGGGCCGTCTTCCGCCCGTTTTTCGCCCGCTTCCCCGAGGCGGAAAACGGTGGCGGACAGCGGCAAACCCGCCCGCTTTGTAACCGCCCGTAAATCCCGGCCGCCGCGCCGCCTCCCTCTTCCGTCCCCTTCTCTTCGCTTCCTTTGCGCCGCTTGCGCGAGCGGGCATTTGACAGTGTTTCACACGCAAGTTTCCGCAGCGAATCGTTACAACTTGAAACGGCGTGCCCACGGCGTTTGATCGACACTTAGCTCCAGAAAATAACGCACGATCGTGTGCGGCACGCTTTGCATGGGATCGGAGCAACGGATAAAGCGCTCGCTCCGATCGACACCGGAGAGTCGAAAATGGACAACCAGAACCAGAACACCACCACGCAACAACGTCAGCGCATCCATCCGCTCGTCGCGACGGCCGCAGGCGCCGTCATCATCGCGAGCCTCGCCGCGACGGCCGCCGTCACGGGCCTGTTCCCGAAGGCGAGCAGCACCGATGCGCAGAACCCGCAGACGCAGGCCGCACTGATCGCGTCGCAGCCGGCCGTCGACACGGCCGCCGCGGCGAGCGCCGCACTCGCCGCGCAAGCCGCGCAGCAGCAGACTGCGGAACGCCAGGCGGTCGCACAAGCGGCGCCGAAGCCCGCGCCGCGCCCAGTTCATCATCGCCGCGCGTCGACCGCGCCGCAGCCGCCGCAATATGCGCAGCAGCCGTATCCGCAACAGCAGCAGCAATCGACGTACTGCGCGACCTGCGGCACCGTCGCCGCGATCGTGCCGGTGCGCACGGCGGGCACGAGCTCGGGGATCGGCGCGATCGGCGGCGCGGCCGCAGGCGGCCTCGTTGGCAATCAGTTCGGTCACGGCAACGGCCGCACCGCGATGACGATCATCGGCGCGTTGGGCGGTGGCCTCGCCGGCAATGCAGTCGAAAAACAGGTCCGCAGCGAAACCGACTATCAAGTCCAGGTGCAGATGCAGGACGGCTCGACGCGTACGTTCACGTACCACAACCCGCCGCCGTTCGGCCAAGGCCAGCGCGTGCGCGTCGAGAACGGTTCGCTCGTCGGCGCGTGACGCGAACGCGCGGCGTCGAGGCCGCGCGTCGCACGCCCGCTGGTCGGCCGCCTCGACAGTATCGGCCGACCATGAAAAAAACGGCTCGTGATCGCTTCACGAGCCGTTTTTCTTGACGCGATCGCCGCAGACTTCGCCGAAGCGGCGCCGTCGCGATCCGGTTGGTTGCGCCGTTGCGCTGTCAAGCGACCGATTGCGGGGCGACACCATCGATTGCGGCGCACATCGGTCCCACGCACGGCTATCGAACACTCGCCATCCGCGCACGGCGCGCGACCGCGCCACGTCGCTCCGCCAAGCGGCCGCGCCCGTCGATCGACGACAATCGACACCGATCGGCGCGGCCCCGGTCCATCAGTCTTCGTCGTCGAAGTCCGATTCGTCGATCCAGTGCGCCTGGATCGCCTCGAGGATCTTCTCGCCCGAATGCTTCGGATCATCGTCGAAACCATCCAGCGCCAGCACCCACTGGCGCAGATCGACAAAATTGATCCGCTGCGGATCGACGTCCGGATGCTTGTCCGCGAGCGCGATCGCGATCTCGCGGGAATCGGTCCATTTCATCGTCGAACCTCCTCGCCGTCAGTGATTTTCTTTCGCGTGGTTGATCGAGTACTTCGGAATCTCGACCACCAGATCCACGTCTTCCTTCACGATCGCCTGGCACGACAGGCGCGACGTCGGCTCGAGGCCCCACGCCTTGTCGAGCAGGTCGTCCTCGTCTTCCTCGGACGGTTCCAGGTCGTTGAAGCCTTCGCGAATGATCACGTGGCACGTCGTGCACGCGCACGACTTCTCGCACGCGTGCTCGATCTCGACGCCGTTGTCGAGCAGGTTGTCGCAGATGCTCTTGCCGGGCACGGCATCGATCACCGCGCCGTCCGGGCACAATTCGACGTGCGGCAGTACTACGAGTTGAGGCATGTTCGTTCCGTTCGTTCAGCCAGTGCGCTGCGCCGGCGGCCGTTCGGCCGCGCGGCGCAGTTCGTTTTCAGATCTCGTCGAGCTTGCGGCCGGCAAGCGCCCGCTTGATGCTCTTGTCCATCCGGCGCGCCGCGAAGTCGTCGGTGCCCTCGGCGAGCGCCTTCGTCGCCGCATCGATTGCGTTCGTGTCGTCGCTCGTCGCGAGCGCGCGCAGCGACGAGACGAGGCCGTCGACCGTCGTGCGCTCGTTCGCGTCGAGCAGATCGCCGTCGGCGGCGAGCGCCACCTCCGTCGCCTCGACGAGGCGCTGCGCCTCGACCTGCGCCTCGCGCAGCGCGCGCGCGCGCATGTCGACCTCGGCCGTCTTGAAGCTGTCCTCGAGCATCCGCGCGATGTCGTCGTCGCCGAGGCCGTACGACGGCTTCACGACGACCGACGCCTCGACGCCCGAGTGCTGCTCGCGCGCGAACACCGACAGGAGACCGTCCGCATCGACCTGATAGGTCACGCGAATCCGCGCGGCGCCCGCCGCCATCGGCGGAATGCCGCGCAGCTCGAAGCGCGCGAGCGAGCGACAGTCGGACACGAGCTCGCGCTCGCCCTGCACGACGTGGATCGCCATTGCGGTCTGGCCGTCCTTGAACGTCGTGAATTCCTGCGCGCGCGCGACGGGGATCGTCGAGTTGCGCGGGATGATCTTCTCGACGAGACCGCCCATCGTCTCGACGCCGAGCGACAGCGGGATCACGTCGAGCAGCAGCCAGTCGTCGCCGCCGCTGCGGTTGCCGGCGAGCAGATCCGCCTGGATCGCCGCGCCGAGCGCGACCACCTGATCCGGATCGAGATTGACGAGCGGCGGCTGGCCGAAGAATTTCGCGACCGCGTCGCGGATCACCGGCATGCGCGTCGCGCCGCCGACGAGCACGACGCCCTTGATGTCGGCGGGCGTCACCTGCGCGTCGCGCAGCGCCTTGCGGGTCGGCGTCAGCGTGCGCTGCACGAGCGGCTCGACGAGCGCGGCGAATGCATCGCGCGTGACCGTCTGCACGAGCTTCGTGCCCGTCGACAGCTTCACGTCGAGGTGCGTCTCCTGCATTGCAGACAGCGCTTCCTTCGCGCTGCGCACGCGATCGAGCAGCAGGCGCACGTCTTCGGGCGCGAGCGTCTCCGCGTCGATGCCGGCCTGCGCGAGCACGTGCGCGAACAGCGCGTGATCGAAATCGTCGCCGCCGAGCGCGGAATCGCCGCCCGCCGCGAGCACTTCGAACACGCCCTTCGTGAGCTTCAGGATCGACAGGTCGAACGTGCCGCCGCCGAGGTCGTAGACCGCGTAGAGGCCTTCCGAACCATTGTCGAGCCCGTACGCGATCGCGGCTGCGGTCGGCTCGTTCAGCAGGCGCAGCACGTTCAGGCCCGCGAGCCGCGCGGCATCCTTCGTCGCCTGGCGCTGCGCATCGTCGAAGTACGCGGGCACCGTGATCACCGCGCCGACGAGCTCGTCGCCGAGCGTGTCCTCGGCACGTTGGCGCAGCGTCGCGAGAATCTCCGCCGACACCTCGACCGGGCTCTTCACGCCGTCGACCGTGCGGATCTGCACCATGCCGGGCGCATCGACGAATTCGTACGGCGCGTTCGCCGCGCCTTCGACTTCCACCTTGCCGCGCCCCATGAAGCGCTTGACCGACACAATCGTGTTGCGCGGATCGAGCGCCGCCTCTTCCTTCGCGGTGTGACCGATCCGCCGGCCGCCCTTCTCGAGGTAGCGGACGACGGACGGCAGCAGCACGCGGCCCGCGTCGTCGGGCAGCGCTTCCGGGATGCTGTTGCGCACCGCGGCGACGAGCGAATTCGTCGTGCCGAGGTCGATGCCGACGGCGAGGCGCCGCTGATGCGGCGCGGGCGCCATGCCGGGTTCGGAAATTTGCAGTAAAGCCATCTGTGTGTTCGATGAGGGCCGAAGCCCCGCTTGCATCGCGTGCGTCACGCGCGCGGTTAGTGTTCGAGGCGCTCGATCTGAGCGCCGATCTCGGTCGACACGCGCTCGACGAACATCAGCTGCCGCACGGCTTCCGCCGCGCCCTGGTCCGAGCCGCTGTCGAGCAGCGCCCCCAGCTTCGCGAGGCGCGCGCGACGCTCGTCGCGCATTTCGGCGAGGAGCGCGTCGAGCTCGCCGACGTTCTTCGCGGCCGCCGCATCCTCGATGCGCTCGCGCCACTCCATCTGCTGCATCAGGAACGCCGGCTCCATCGCCGTATTGTTCTCGGCGCCGACGTCGACGCCGCGCAGCGTCAGCAAGTACGTCGCCCGCTTGAGCGGATCGCGCAGCGTCTGATACGCCTCGTTCGCGCGCGTCGCCCATTGCATCGCGATGCGCTTTTGCGCGTCGCCCGCCGCGGCGAAGCGATCCGGGTGCACCTGCGACTGCACGGTGCGGTACGCGGCGTCGAGCGCATGCTCGTCGAGCGCGAATTGCACCGGCAGGCGAAAGAGATCGAAGTGGCTGTCTTTCAGCGAAACCATCGCGTAGTAGCTGTAGCGCTCAACTCGTTGTCGACTGCGGCACGACGTGGACCGATATGCCGCCCATTAAAAAGGCGGCCCGCGCCGCCCCTTGCCCGCCTCACGCGGATCAGCCGTCACACGCGGAACGATTCGCCGCAGCCGCACTCGTCCTTCACGTTCGGGTTGTTGAACCTGAATCCCTCGTTCAATCCCTCGCGCGCGAAGTCGAGCTCGGTGCCGTCGATGTACGCGAGGCTCTTCGGGTCGACGAAAACCTTCACGCCATGGCTTTCGAACACCTGATCCTCGACGGCGAAATCGTCGACGTACTCGAGCTTGTACGCGAGGCCCGAGCAGCCGGTCGTGCGCACGCCGAGCCGCAGGCCCAGCCCCTTGCCGCGCCGCGTCAGATACTTCTGCACGTGTTGCGCAGCCTTTTCGGTCAGTGTGATAGCCATAATGTCCCTGGTCGCACGGAGCGAGCCCCGTGCGTCATGCGTCTAAACCAAAACCATCGACGTCCGTCGAACCCGCGGCGCCGCTTACGCGGCGACCTTGCCGTCTTCAGCGCCGTCGTGACGCTTCTTGTAGTCGGCCACGGCCGCCTTGATCGCGTCCTCGGCGAGGATCGAGCAGTGGATCTTCACGGGCGGCAGCGCGAGCTCTTCGGCGATCTGCGTGTTCTTGATCGAGAGCGCTTCGTCGAGCGTCTTGCCCTTCACCCATTCGGTCACGAGCGAGCTCGACGCGATCGCCGAGCCGCAGCCGTAGGTCTTGAACTTCGCGTCCTCGATCACGCCGTTTTCGCCGACGCGAATCTGCAGCTTCATCACGTCGCCGCACGCGGGCGCGCCGACCATGCCGGTGCCGACCGCGTCGTCGTCCTTCGAGAACGAACCGACGTTACGCGGGTTTTCGTAGTGATCCAGAACCTTGTTGCTGTAAGACATGATCAAACTCCTTGCTTCGTTTCGTCTGCGCGGCGCTCGGGCGCCCGCGAATAAAGTCGCTGCGCTCAGTGCGCCGCCCATTCGATCGTCGACAGATCGATGCCGTCCTGATGCATTTCCCAAAGCGGCGACAAATCGCGCAGCTTCGCGATCTTGCCCTTCAGCAGATCGATCACGTAGTCGACTTCCTGCTCCGTCGTGAAGCGGCCGACCGTGAAGCGGATCGAGCTGTGCGCGAGCTCGTCGTTGCGGCCGAGCGCACGCAGCACGTACGACGGCTCGAGCGACGCCGACGTGCACGCGGAGCCCGACGACACCGCGACGTCCTTGATCGCCATGATCAGCGACTCGCCTTCGACGAAATTGAAGCTGATGTTCAGGTTGTGCGGGATGCGGTGGTCGAGGTCGCCGTTCACGTAGGTTTCCTCGATTTCCGACAGGCCGCGCAGCAGCTTGTCGCGCAGCATCCGGATGCGCTCGTTCTCGGTCGCCATCTCTTCGCGCGCGATGCGGAACGCTTCGCCCATGCCGACGATCTGGTGCGTCGGCAGCGTGCCCGAGCGCATGCCGCGCTCGTGGCCGCCGCCGTGCATCTGCGCCTCGATGCGCACGCGCGGCTTGCGGCGCACGTAGAGGGCGCCGATGCCCTTCGGGCCGTAGGTCTTGTGCGCGGAGAACGACATCAGGTCGACCTTCAGCTTCGCGAGATCGATCTCGACCTTGCCCGTCGCCTGCGCGCCGTCAACGTGGAAAATGATGCCCTTCTCGCGGCAGATCTCGCCGATCGTCGCGATGTCCTGGATCACGCCGATCTCGTTGTTCACATGCATCACCGACACGAGGATCGTGTCCGGGCGCAGCGCGGCCTTGAACACGTCGAGGTCGACGAGGCCATCGTCCTTCACGTCCAGATAGGTCACTTCGAAGCCTTCGCGCTCGAGCTCGCGGCACGTGTCGAGCACCGCCTTGTGCTCGGTCTTCACCGTGACGATGTGCTTGCCCTTGCCTTGGTAGAAGTGCGCGGCGCCCTTGATCGCGAGGTTGTCGGATTCGGTCGCGCCGGACGTCCAGATGATTTCGCGCGGGTCGGCATTGACGAGTGCCGCCACCTGCTCGCGCGCCTCTTCGACCGCGCGCTCCGCGTCCCAGCCGTATGCGTGGCTGCGGGACGCCGGGTTGCCGAACTGCTCGCGCAGATACGGCACCATCTTGTCTACGACGCGCGGATCGACGGGCGTCGTCGCGCTGTAGTCCATGTAGATGGGCAGGTGGGGGATCTCGTTGTTCATCTATCGCTCCGGATATGCGTTCAGTGCGGGGACTATTCGTTGTGCTGGCCGCGTTCAGTGCGCGGCAATCATGAGCTTGCGATGTTGAAAACCGAATTCGGACCGAGCGGGACCGTGCGGACCGGCTCGACGCTCGCCGCGACGGACTCCGGCTTGCGCTTGTCGCGCAGCACGGCGGGCGTTCCTTCGCGGGCGCGCTGCTGATCGACGAGATCCTGCAGCGACACCGAATCGAGGTATTCGACCATTTTCTGGTTCAGCGTCGACCAGAGCTCGTGCGTCATGCAATGGCCGTCGGGCTGCTTCGTGCCTTCGCACGCGCCCTTGCCGCCGCATTGGGTCGCATCGAGCGGCTCGTCGACCGCGATGATGATGTCGGCGACCGTCACGTCCTGCGCGCGGCGCGCGAGGTTGTAGCCGCCGCCCGGCCCGCGGACCGATTCGACGATTTCGTGCCGGCGCAGCTTGCCGAACAATTGCTCGAGGTAGGAGAGCGAAATCCGCTGGCGCTGGCTGATGCCTGCAAGCGTCACCGGGCCTTGCTCCTGGCGCAGCGCCAAGTCGATCATCGCCGTGACGGCGAAACGGCCTTTTGTGGTGAGTCTCATGGTATTGAATGGGCAGCAATCTTGACGATTTTGGTCAAGTATAAATATTTGACCAATTTAGTCAAGTATCCCTGCTCCTAAAAGGGGTTGTATGCGGCGCTTCAGCGCGCCGTTTCACGCAAGCTTTCGAGGAGGCCGCGGCACGCGTCCTCGCACTGATCGAGCACCTGCTCGAAGCCGCGCGCGCCGCCGAAATACGGATCGGCGATTTCGCGCGCCGACGCGTCGCTCGCATATTCCATCAGCAGCCGGATCTTGCCCTGATATTGCGGCGGGCAACGCTTGTGCAATTCGGCGAGATTGGCGGAATCCATCGCGAGCACGAGATCGAAGCGCTCGAAATCCGCCCGACCGATCTGCCGCGCGCGTAGCGCCGACAGGTCGTAGCCCCGTGCCTGTGCGGCCTGCTGCGCGCGTACGTCGGGCGCGTCGCCGACGTGCCAGTCGCCGGTGCCGGCCGAATCGACCACGATTGCTTCGTCGAGCCCCGCGGCCGCCACCTGATGACGCATCACACCTTCAGCGGTAGGCGAGCGGCAGATGTTGCCGAGGCAGACGAAACAGATCGCGACGCTTTTCATCACGCGGCCAGAAAATCGCGGCGAACCGCTCGGATGAGTAACGTGCCATTATACAAAAGCACACCGATTCCCGCTTGCGGCAGATCCGGCTTCACAACGCCTTCGCGCTGGCGAGCGGCGCGCCGTGCGACGCGACCGGCAGCGCCTGCGACGCGTCGTCGACGAGCCCGTACGACACCGCGCGCGCGAGTTCGGCCGACGCATCGCGCGCGACCGCGGGCACGCGCTGCGGCGCGGCTTCGGACAGGCACAGGTAAGCGGCGGCGAGCGGCACGACGATCGCAAGCGGCCAGTACATCGATATTGTCTTTCTCATGATGCGACCTCTCTCGGCTGGTGCACTGGGCGTCGCCCAATGCTGACATGTCGAGATTCTATAGATCGCACCTATCGAGATAAATCCACGAATAGCGAACGCAGTGTTGCCCCTCGATGAACAGTCACGACGCGCGGCGTTCCCGGCCCGCGCGCGACGTGCTTGCGCACGGTCAAATCAAGACGTCGACGAATGGTCGAGATGCGTGCGCGACGCCGCGTACAGTTCGCGGAACGTCCTGCCGGCGGGCGCCGGGATGTCGCGCGTATCGGTCCAGCCACGCGCGAACGGGAACCGCCTGAGCACACCTGTCGCGCCGCCCGCGCGCTCGAGCACGCGGACCGCGAGCTTCGTCGCGAGCGCGTAAAGCGTCGGTCGCCGCGCGAAGAAGCCCCACGCGGCGAGCCCCGCCCGCTCGTGCAACGGCCGCAGGCGCCGCTCGACCTGCTTCTCGCGCAGCTTGCGCAGCAGGCCAGAAATCGGGATGCCGACCGGACAGACGCTGTCGCACTCGCCGCAGAGCGTCGCCGCCTGCGGCAGGTCGAGCGCCTGGTCGAGCCCGACGTAGCTCGGCGTCAGCACCGAGCCCATCGGCCCCGGATACACCCAGCCGTAAGTGTGTCCGCCCACCTTCTGATACACCGGGCAATGGTTCATGCACGCGCCGCAGCGTATGCAGCGCAGCATCTCCTGGAACTCGCCGCCGATGAGCCCGCTGCGGCCGCCGTCGACGAGCACGACGTACGAATGCTCGGGCCCGTCCTCGTCGCCGTCGGCGCGCACGCCCGTCAGCAGCGAGAAGTAGTTCGACGTCTTCTGCCCGGTTGCGGAGCGCGGCAAGAGACGCATCGCAGTCGCCAGATCCTCGAGCGTCGGCAGAACCTTCTCGATCCCCGTTACTGCGACGTGCACGCGCGGCAGCACCGTGCACATCCCTTCGTTGCCCTCGTTCGTCACGAGCACGACGGAGCCCGTCTCCGCGATCACGAAGTTGCCGCCTGTCACGCCCATGTCCGCCGACAGGAAATGGGGGCGCAGCACCTCGCGCGCCTCGCGGGTCATCTCCGGGATTTCGGTCAGGCGCGGCCGCCCGTGCGTCTTCGCAAACAACTCGGCGACCTCCTCCTTGTCCCGATGCAACACTGGCGCGATGATGTGGCTCGGCGGCTCGTTGTCGTTGATCTGCAGGATGTATTCGCCGAGATCGGTCTCGATCGATTGCACGCCGAGCTGGCCGAGCACCGCGTTGAGGTTCGCCTCCTCGGTCACCATCGATTTCGTCTTGATGACCTTCTTCACGCCGTGCCGGCGCGCGATGTCCGCGACGAGCTTCGCCGCGTCGGCCGTCGTCTCCGCGTACAACACGGTCGTTCCGCGCCGCGCCGCCTCGCGCTCGAACATCTCGAGCCATATGTCGAGCTGATCGAGCGCGCGATTGCGGCGCGCCTTCAGCTCTGCGCGCGTCGCGACGAAGTCGATCTGCGTGACCGCTTCCGCGCGCCCCGATACGAATTTTGTCGACAGCCTCTTGAGGTTTTCCTGCAGGCGCGGATCGGCGAGCTTTTCGCCCGCGCGCGCCTTGAAGTGCATCGATTGAACTTGCATGGCGGCTCGTGGGGTTCGTGGTTCTCGTCGTGGTTCTCGTCGTGGTTCTCGTCGTGGTTCTCGTCGTGGTTCTCGTCGTGGTTCTCGATCGTGCGTCCAACGGCGCGGCGGATCGCCGGTGGCGTCAGACGTCTCCCGCGAGCACCTGCGCGACGTGCAGCACGCGCGTGTCGCGATCGCCCGTGCGGCGCAGGCGGCCCTCGATGTTCAGCATGCAGCCGAGATCGCCGAGCACGACGGCCGGAGCGCCCGTCGCGCGCACGTTCGCGCATTTCTCGTCGACGATCGCGGTCGAGATGTTGCCGTACTTCACCGCGAACGTGCCGCCGAAGCCGCAGCAGTGCTCGCAGTCCTTCATCTCGTCGACGGCGACGCCGCGCTGCGCGAGAAGCGCGCGCGGCTGCGCCTTCACGCCGAGCTCGCGCAGGCCCGAGCAGGAATCGTGGTACGTGACGGGCCCCTTGAACTCGCCCGGCTCGAGCTTCACCTGCGCGACGTTGACGAGGAAATCGGTCAGTTCGTAGACCTTCGTGCGCAGGCGCCCGTAGCGCGCCATCAGCTCGGGATCGTCGCGAAAGAGATCGCCGTAATGGACGCGAATCATCCCGCCGCACGAGCCCGACGGCACGACGACGTAGTCGAACTGCTCGAACTCGCGCAGCGTCTTCTCGGCGAGATCGCGCGCAAGCGCGCGTTCGCCCGAGTTGTACGCGGGCTGGCCGCAGCAAGTCTGCGCGGGCGGCACGACGACCTCGCAGCCCGCCTGCTTCAGCAGCTTGAGTGCCGAAAAACCGATTTCGGGCCGCATCAGGTCGACGAGGCACGTGACGAACAAACCGACTCGCATAGCCAATCCTTCGAGAAAACGGCGCTCATTATCCGCCGTTTGCGCGGCGAGACTAACGCCGCGCCGCAAAGAGACTCCGCCACGGCCCCGAGCGAGGACTTCCTCGAACACCGTTCGCTTTTTTCACTATACGAGATACAATCGCCGCATTGGTATTTGATGCGGCAATCGATTTCTGACGATGAGCAACCCGAACCCGGATTCCAAGACATCGATCCAAGTGATCGAACGGATGATGCGGCTCCTGGATGCGCTCGCCGCGCACAGCGATCCGGTCAGCCTGAAGGAACTCGCGCAGCGCACCGAACTGCACCCGTCCACCGCGCACCGGATCCTGAACGACATGGTGACCTGCCGTCTCGTCGACCGGTCCGACCCCGGCACGTACCGGCTCGGCATGCGCCTCCTCGAGCTCGGCAACCTCGTGAAAGCGCGCCTGTCGGTGCGCGACGCCGCGCTGATGCCGATGCGCGAGCTGCACAGGCTGACGGGCCAGACCGTAAACCTGTCGGTGCGCCAGGGCGACGAGATCGTCTACATCGAGCGCGCGTATTCGGAGCGCTCGGGGATGCAGGTCGTCCGCGCGATCGGCGGCCGCGCGCCGCTGCACCTGACGTCGGTCGGCAAGCTGTTCCTCGCGGCCGACGAGACATCCCGGGTGCGCGCGTACGCGACGCGCACGGGTCTCGCAGGCCACACACAGAACAGCATCACCGATCTGCCGAAGCTCGAGCGTGAACTCACGCTCGTGCGCCAGCAGGCGTGCGCACGCGACAACGAAGAGCTGGAGCTCGGCGTGCGCTGCATCGCGGCCGGCATCTACGACGATTCCGGCAAGCTCGTCGCGGGGCTGTCGCTGTCTGCGCCCGCCGACCGGCTGCAGGACGCGTGGCTCGGCCAGTTGAGCCGCACGGCGCTCACGATCTCCGAATCGCTCGGCTATCACACGGCGGCCACGAAGGAAATGGATGCGCCGGCGCAAAAGCAGGCTTAGGCGCATAACGCGCGCGAGCCTGCGTCAACCGCTCGCTTCAATCGGCACATCCAACAAAAAGCCCCGCGTTTGCGGTAATGCCGTTCAGTTGAGATCAAAAAGGCCGCTCCGATCGATACCGGAGCGGCCTTTTCCCTTGGTTCTGCAAGGCCAAGCCACGGCGAACCACGCTTAACTGAACTGCATTACCGCGTTTGCGGGGCTTCTTGTTGGGCGACGCGGCGATCGGCCGCGCCTGCGATCAGGTCCCGCCTGTCGACGTGTTCGCCGCCGTCAGACGCTCGCCGCCGCCGTTGTCGAGCCAATTGCGCACGCGCGACGCATCCGCGAAGCGCGAATACTTGCCGAACGAATCGAGCAGCACCATCACGATCGGACGTCCGTGGATCGTCGTCTGCATCACGAGGCACTCGCCCGCTTCGTTGATGAAGCCGGTCTTCTGCAGGCCGATGTCCCACGACGGATTGCGCACGAGCGCGTTCGTACTGTTGTACGCGAGCGTCCGCTTGCCAGTGTTCACCTCGTAGCTGCGGTCGGTCGAGAACTTGCGGATGAGCGGGTACTGGTACGCCGCGTTCACCATCTTGACGAGATCGCGCGCGCTCGACACGTTCTGGCTCGACAGGCCCGTCGAGTTCTCGAAATGCGTGTCGGTCATGCCGAGCGTCTTCGCCTTCGCGTTCATCGCCGCGATGAACGCCGGACGGCCGCCCGGGTAGTAGCGCGACAATGCGGCCGCCGCGCGGTTCTCCGACGCCATCAGCGCGATGTGCAGCATGTCCTCGCGCGACAGCACCGAGCCGACCGACAGGCGCGAGCCCGTGCCCTTTTCGTAGTCGCGATCCTCATCGGTCACTTCGACCTGGTCGGTGAGCGGCGTCTTCGAATCGATGACGACCATCGCCGTCATCAGCTTCGTGATCGACGCGATCGGCACGACCGCATGCGAGTTCTTGTCGAAGAGCGGCTCGGACGTGTTCTGGTCGACGACGTACGCGACGCTCGACCGCAGCGCGAGCGAATCGGGCGTCTCGTGCAGGCCGAACGCCTGGCCGACCGACGGCGGACGCGGCTGGAACGCGACCCGGCGCACGCCGCTGTGGTGACGGCCGTTCGACACGTAGGTCACGCGCTTGCGTGCGCCTTTCGCGCGCGGCTCGGCGCTCGACGATGCAGCGCGCAGCGACTTCTTCGCCGCGCTCTTCTTGCCTTTCGCGCTCTGCGCGGTCTTGGCAGTGGCGGCGAACGCGTCCGCGGGCGCGACGGCGGCCGTGGCCATCATCAGCGAGACGGCGACCGAAACGGCGGTGCCGAGCGCCACGCTCTGCATCATCCTGAGCGGTGCAAACAATTGGGCTTTCATTGGGGTCCGAACAAAACGGCGGGAAGTTTCCGCAAGTGTAGTAAAAGCTGAAAAAATAAGCAATATTAGGCACTTACCGATCTTCGTTAAACCGAAATGTAAGAATCGATCGTGCCGGACCAATCGTTCCCGCCTCTCTCATCGAAAAATACGATGAAGGAAACGAGACTCCCGACGCGCGCGACACACAAATCACTCACCGGTTGATCAGAATATCGGCACTGCGACGGACAAGGTGAAGCAGGGGAAACCACGAAACCGCAGGCGAAGCGGGCCGGACGACCCGCCGACAGGTGTTCGCGCCTGCCGCCACGCCAGAAAACCGCGAGCGGTTCGACAAGCCAGAATGTTAAACGTTCCTCCGCTTCAATCGGTTTACTCGCGTCGCGATGGTGCGCCTGCGTCAATGCGGCTGACCGCCGAACCGGCCCGGGGCACAGTCTGAAACCGATCCCACGGCGACAATGCAACTCATTGTTTTGCCTAAGAATTGTCTGAATTGTGCAATGCACCAAAAGTACTTGACATTCAATTCTGACGCCCTAAAATAAGAACCATTGTTGCGTTGCACAAAGCAGTTTCAGAAATCTGTTCCCCAAAGTTGCGCCCTTTTCCTTCACGATCCTCGATCGAACTTCAGGAGCATGAACATGTCCTTGCTGACCCCCGAGCAAATCGCCGCTGCCCAGAAAACCAACATCGAAAGCCTCTTCGGCCTCACGACGAAGGCGTTCGAAGGCGTCGAAAAGCTGATCGAACTGAATCTGCAAGTGGTGAAGTCGACGCTCGCTGAAAGTCAGGAAAACGTGCAGCGCGCGCTGTCCGTGAAGGACGCGCAGGAACTCCTCGCGCTGCAAGCCAGCCTCACGCAGCCGATCGCCGAGAAGGTGCTGGCGTACGGCCGTCACGTGTACGAAATCGCGTCGGCAACGCAAGCCGAGTTCGCGAAGGTCGCCGAAGCGCAATACGAGGAACAGAACCGCAAGGTGCAAGCTCTCGTCGACAACGTCGCGAAGAATGCGCCGGCCGGCTCGGAAACCGCCGTCGCCGCGCTGAAGTCGGCGATCAACGCCGCGAACACGACGTACGAAACGGTGCAGAAGGCCGCGAAGCAAGCGGTCGAAATCGCCGAAACGAACTTCAACGCCGCGGCCGCCGTCGCCACGAAGGCGGCGAACACAGCGGCCGCCGCGTCGCGCCGCAGCGGCAACAAGCCGGCATAAGCGCTGGGCGTCACCGCCTGCTCGTTTGGGGAAAGCCGCGCGATTGTGCGGCTTTTTTCTTGGACGACGCTTTTCGACGAATCGAACGGGTGCCCAGCGGAGCAAAGGATCGAGCAAACGCAGCGGAACCGCAGTCTGGCGTTCGATCTGTCGATCTCCCGCAAACACCCGGCGCTCCGTCCGCTCTCCGCAAAATAAAACGGCGCCTCCCGAAAAGGGGAGGCGCCGTTTTATTTTGCGCGGCCGTTGCCTGTCGGCCGGGTTGCCTACTTCTTGCGCTGCGGCGGCAGGTCCGTGCAGACACCTTCGTACAACTCGGCCGCCATGCCGATCGATTCGCCGAGCGTCGGGTGCGGATGGATCGTTTTGCCGATGTCCTCCGCGTCCGCGCCCATCTCGACCGCGAGACACACTTCGCTGATGAGGTCGCCCGCGTTCAGGCCGACGATGCCGCCGCCGATCACCCGATGCGTCTCTTCGTCGAAGAGCAGCTTCGTGAAGCCCTCGTCGCGGCCGTTCGCGATCGCGCGGCCAGACGCCGCCCACGGGAACACGGCCTTGCCGTACTTGATGCCTTCGGCCTTGCACTGGTCTTCCGTCTTGCCGGCCCACGCGACTTCCGGGTCGGTGTAGGCGACGGACGGGATCTGCAGCGCGTCGAAGTAGGCTTTCTCGCCGTGCGCGGCTTCGGCCGCGACGTGACCTTCGTGCACCGCCTTGTGCGCGAGCATCGGCTGGCCGACGACGTCGCCGATCGCGAAGATGTGCGGGACGTTGGTGCGCATCTGCTTGTCGACTTCGATGAAGCCGCGATCGGTGACGGCGACGCCCGCCTTGTCGGCGCCGATCTTCTTGCCATTCGGGCTGCGGCCCACCGCGACGAGCACGAGGTCGTAGCGCTGCGCTTCCGCCGGCGCCTTCTCGCCCTCGAACTTCACGTAGATGCCGTCTTCCTTCGCCTCCGCGCCGACCGTCTTCGTCTTCAGCATCACGTTGCCGAAGCGCTTCGCGTTGTACTTCTCCCAGACCTTGACGAGATCGCGGTCCGCGCCGTTCATCAGGGTATCGAGCATTTCGACGACGTCGATCTCGGCGCCGAGCGTCGAATAGACGGTCGCCATTTCGAGACCGATGATGCCGCCGCCAATCACGAGCATCCGCTTCGGCTGCTGGCGGAGTTCGAGCGCGCCGGTCGAATCGACGATGCGCGGATCGTCCGGCAGGAACGGCAGGTTCACCGACTGCGAGCCGGCCGCGATGATCGCCTGCTTGAACCTGACGACCTTCTTGCCGCCGTCGCCCTGCACTTCCATGTGGTACGGATCGACGAACGAACCGACGCCCGTCACCACTTCGACCTTGCGCGCCTTCGCCATGCCGGCGAGGCCCGTCGTCAGCTTCTTGACGACGCCGGACTTGAAGTCGCGCAGCTTGTCGAGGTCGATCTCGGGCTTGCCGAACGAGATACCGTGCGCGGCGAGCGCTTCGGCCTCTTCGACGACGAGCGCCGTATGCAGCAGCGCCTTCGACGGAATGCAGCCGACGTTCAGGCACACGCCGCCGAGGGTCGAATAGCGCTCGACGAGCACGGTCTTCATGCCGAGATCGGCGGCGCGGAACGCGGCCGAATAGCCGCCGGGGCCCGCGCCGAGCACGAGCATGTCGCACTCGATGTCGGCCGTGCCGCCGAAGCTGCCGGCTTGCTGCGCCGGCGCCGGCGCGGCTGCGGCGGCCGCAGGCGTCGCCGGTTCGGCGAGCTTCGCGGGCGCGGCGGCTGCGGCCGACGCTTCGACGAGCGCGATCACGGTGCCTTGCGAAACCTTGTCGCCTGCCTTGATCTTGATTTCCTTGACGGTGCCGGCGACATCGCTCGGCACTTCCATGGATGCCTTGTCCGATTCGAGCGTGACGAGCGTCTGCTCTTTTTCGATCACGTCGCCCGGCTGGACGTTGACTTCGATGACGTCGACGCCGCTGAAATCGCCGATATCCGGCACCTTGACTTCGATGAGACTCATTACTGTCCCCTTCTTGATTAGCTGCTGAAAGAGGGAGGGAAACTCGCGCACCACTGAACTACGGCCTGACGGGAGAACGACGGCCTGGGCAGAACCACCTTTGCCGTCCGCCCAAGGACGCGCCTTTCTTTTGGTTACTTTTCTTTGGCAAGACAAAGAAAAGTGACCCCCGCCCCGGGGAGGGGCAACACACGCAGACCGCTAAGAAAACAAGTTCAACGACGAGGCATGAATACCGACATGGCATTCACGCCCCCGCGAGCCCCCAACGCTCATCAAAGAATCACACGCCGGAAATCGCCCAGAAGCGCAGCGAGATACGCATTGAACCGCGCCGCTTCGGCGCCGTCGATCACGCGATGGTCGTACGACAGCGACAGCGGCAGCGTGAGGCGCGGCACGAATTGCTTGCCGTCCCACACGGGCTTCGTCGCGCTTCGCGACAGGCCGAGGATCGCCACCTCCGGCGCATTGATGATCGGCGTGAAGTTCGTGCCGCCGATCCCGCCGAGCGACGAGATCGAGAAGCAGCCGCCTTGCATCTGGTCCGGCTTCAGCTTGCCTTCGCGTGCCGCCTTCGACAGTTCGCTCATTTCCTTCGCGATGTCGACGAGACCCTTCTTGTCCGCATCCCGGATCACCGGCACGACGAGGCCGTTCGGCGTGTCGGCGGCGAAACCGACGTGGTAGTACTGCTTGAAGACGAGGTTGTCGCCGTCGAGACTCGCGTTGAACGTCGGGAACTTCTTCAGCGCGGCCACGACCGCCTTGATCACGAACGCGAGCATCGTGAACTTCACGCCCGCCTTCTCGTGTTCCTTGTTCAGCTGCACGCGCAGCGCTTCCAGCTCGGTGATGTCCGCTTCGTCGTTGTTCGTGACGTGCGGGATCATCACCCAGTTGCGATGCAGGTTCGCGCCAGAGATCTTCTTGATCCGCGACAGCGGCTTCGCGTCGACCGGGCCGAACTTCGTGAAGTCGACCTTCGGCCACGGCAGCAGGTTCAGCTCGCCGCCGCCCGCCGGCACGGCCGCGGCGGCAGGCGCCGCGCGCTGGCCCGACATCACGCCCTTCACGAACGCGGTGACGTCTTCCTTCGTGATGCGGCCCTTCGGACCCGTGCCCAGCACGCGCGACACGTCGACGCCAAGTTCGCGCGCGAACTTGCGCACCGACGGCGACGCATGGCTCGCGCGGTACTCGCCGCTCGCAGCAGGCGCCGGCGCGGCGGCGGGCGCCGCCTGCGGTGCGGACGCTGCGGCAGGCGCCGGTGCGGGAGCGGCGGCGGGGACGGCCTGAGCAGGTGCGGGCGCGGCCGCCTGCAGCGCGCTCGCGGCGGCACCGCCCGCCGATTCGAGCACGACGATGAGCGAGCCTTCCGACACCGCATCGCCGACCTTCACCTTGATGTCCTTGACGACGCCCGCGGCCGGGCTCGGCACGTCCATCGTCGCCTTGTCCGATTCGAGCGTGACGAGCGACTGCTCCTTCTCGACCGTATCGCCGATCTTCACGGCGATCTCGATGACGGGCACGTCCTTGTAGTCGCCGATGTCCGGCACTTTCACGTCGACCGCGCCGCCGCCCGCCGACGCGGGCGCAGCGGCAGCCGCGGGGGCTGCGGCCGGCGCCGGCTGCGCGGCGGGCGCCGCGACGCCGTTCGCCTGCGCGGGCTTCGCCGCCGCTTGCGCGCCGTCGAGCAGCACGATCAGCGAACCTTGCGACACTGCGTCGCCCACCTTGACCTTCACTTCCTTGACCATGCCGCCGACGGGGCTCGGCACGTCCATCGTCGCCTTGTCGGACTCGAGCGTGACGAGCGACTGCTCGGGCTCGACCGCATCGCCCGGCTTCACGAGCACTTCGATGACGGGCACGTCCTTGTAATCGCCGATATCCGGCACCTTGACTTCGATCGCTTGACTCATCTGTTTGTGTCTCCTGTCGATCGGAGTTGCCGCTTTAGCGGCCCACTCCGATCCCATGCAAGGCGGAGCCGCGCCGCCCGCCTCCGCACTGAAAGCGGATGCGGGCGCGCAGCGTCACGTGGCGCGTGCGTTAAACCGACATCGGGTTGGGTTTGGCCGGGTCGAGGTTGTACTTCGCGATGGCGTCGGCCACGACCTTGCGGTCGATCGTGCCTTCGTCGGCGAGCGCGTTGAGCGCCGCAACCGTGACCCAATAGCGATCCACTTCGAAGAAGTGGCGCAGCGCGTTGCGCGTGTCCGAGCGGCCGAAGCCGTCGGTGCCGAGCACGACGTAGCGGCGATCGATGTGGCCGCGGATCTGGTCGGCGAGCGCCCGCACGTAGTCGGTCGACGCGATCACGGGGCCCTGCGTGTCCTTCAGGCACTTCTGCACGTGCGACACGCGGCGATCCTCGGCCGGATGCAGCAGGTTCCAGCGCTCGACGTCATGGCCTTCGCGCGCAAGCTCGGTGAAGCTCGGGACGCTCCAGAGGTCGGCCGCGACGCCCCAGTCGTTCTTCAGCAGGTCGGCGGCGGCGATCACTTCGTTGAAGATCGTGCCCGCGCCGAGCAGTTGCACGCGCGGCGCCTTCTTGTCGGCGTCGGCCTTCTTGAACTGGTACATGCCTTTCACGATGTCGGCCGCAACGTGCTCGCCCTGCGGGATCGCCGGGTGCTCGTAGTTCTCGTTCATCACCGTGACGTAGTAGTACACGTCCTCCTGCTCCTGCACCATCCGGCGCAGGCCGTCCTGCATGATGACGGCAAGCTCGTAGCCGAACGTCGGGTCGTAGCTCACGCAGTTCGGCACCGACGCCGCCCACATCAGCGAATGGCCGTCTTCGTGCTGCAGGCCTTCGCCGTTGAGCGTCGTGCGGCCCGCGGTGCCGCCGAGCAGGAAGCCGCGCGAGCGCATGTCGCCCGCCGCCCACGCCAGATCGCCGATCCGCTGGAAGCCGAACATCGAATAGAAGATGTAGAACGGCACCATGATCTCGCCGTGCGTCGAGTACGACGTCGCCGCCGCGATCCAGTCGCACATGCCGCCCGCTTCGTTGATGCCTTCCTGCAGGATCTGGCCGGTTTCCGATTCCTTGTAGAACATCAACTGATCGGAATCTTCCG
Source organism: Burkholderia sp. BDU5 (assembly GCF_001522845.1). Lineage (NCBI taxonomy): Bacteria > Pseudomonadati > Pseudomonadota > Betaproteobacteria > Burkholderiales > Burkholderiaceae > Burkholderia > Burkholderia sp. BDU5. The sequence goes on from NZ_LOWC01000165.1 coordinate 64,472, forward strand.
GCACGTACTTCTGGCCTTCCTGGTTCCAGATGCCGATCTGGCGGAAGAGGCCCTCCATGCCGAACGTACGCGACTCGTCGGGCACGATCGGCACGACGCGCTTGCCGAGCGCCTTGTCCTTCAGCAGGATGTTCAGGATCCGCACGAACGCCATCGTCGTTGAGATCTCGCGGCCCTCGCCCGTGCCCTTCAGGAGCGGCTCGAACGCCTCGAGCGGCGGCACCGGCAGCGATTCCGCCTTCTGGCGGCGCTGCGGCAGATAGCCACCGAGCGCCTGGCGGTGCGCGCGCATGTATTCGAGTTCCTTCGAGCCTTCCTCGAACTTCAGGTATGGCACGTCGGCGATCACGTCGTCGGCGATCGGCAGGCGGAACTGGTCGCGGAACTTCTTCAGTTGCTCGACGGGCAGCTTCTTCTGCTGGTGCGTGATGTTCATCGCCTGGCCGGCTTCGCCCATCCCGTAGCCCTTGATCGTCTTCGCGAGGATCACCGTCGGCGCGCCCTTCGAATTGCTCGCCTGATGGAACGCCGCGTAGATCTTGTGCGGATCGTGGCCGCCGCGGTTCAGGTTCCAGATGTCGTCGTCGGACCAGTCGGCGACGAGCGCCTTCAGCTCAGGCGTGTTGAAGAAGTGCTCGCGCACGTACGCGCCCGACTCCGACTTGTACGTCTGGTACTCGCCGTCGACGGCTTCCATCATCCGGCGCATCAGCGCGCCCGTCTTGTCGCGCGCGAAGAGCGCATCCCAGCGGCTGCCCCAGATCACCTTGATCACATTCCAGCCCGCGCCGCGGAATTCCGATTCCAGCTCCTGGATGATCTTGCCGTTGCCGCGCACCGGGCCGTCGAGACGCTGCAAGTTGCAGTTGATCACGAACACGAGGTTGTCGAGCTTCTCGCGGCTCGCCATGCCGATCGCGCCGAGCGATTCCGGCTCGTCCGTCTCGCCGTCGCCGAGGAACGCCCAGACCTTGCGGCCTTCCGTCGTCACGATCCCGCGCGACTGCAGGTACTTCATGAAGCGCGCCTGGTAGATCGCCATGATCGGGCCGAGCCCCATCGACACGGTCGGAAACTGCCAGAAATCCGGCATCAGCCACGGGTGCGGGTACGACGAGATGCCGTTGCCGCCGACTTCCTGGCGGAAGTTGTCGAGCTGGTCTTCCGACAGGCGGCCGAGCAGGAACGCGCGCGAGTAGACACCCGGCGACGAGTGGCCCTGCACGAACACGAGATCGCCGCCGTGCTCGGCGGACGGCGCGTGCCAGAAGTGGTTGTAGCCGACGTCGTACAGCGTCGCGGCCGACGCGAACGACGCGATGTGACCGCCGACGTTCGTGTCCTTGCCCGCGCGCAGCACCATCGCGATCGCGTTCCAGCGCGTGTACGAGCGGATCCGGTGCTCGATGTCCTGGTCGCCCGGAATCTTGGCCTGGGCTTCGACGGGAATCGTGTTGATGTACGGGGTGTTCGCGGAGAACGGCAGGTGTTCGCCGTGCATCCGCGCGAATTCGATCTGCTTCTCGATCAGGTAGTGCGCGCGGCCGGGACCGACGGAGGAGATCACGCCGTCGAGTGCTTCGAGCCATTCGACGGTTTCCTGCGCGTCGTCGTCGCGTTCAGCCGCGACGTACTTCATCACTTCGTTAGGTACAGCGGACATTCTCGTCTCCTGGGTGTCCTGGAATATGAAGATGGCCTTCGAGCGACGACGCATGCCGCCAGCTGCAACAAGCTCCCGCGGATTGTAAAGAGCGTCGAACGCAACGCGCAACAAAATTTTCGAATGATGAGATCATTTCTCGCAATATGAAATATTGCTGCACCGCATCCATCTGGCCAGCGTTTGCGGCACATCATGTATCGACAATTCCGCTTTCGGTTCAATCTTTCTTGTACGCCTTTTGTGCATGACGCGCTGAGCTACAATCCTGCCATGTTGACCGATCGGCTTTTCGCACGCTCGGCGCGACCGTCGGGCTCGCCGACGGAATCGCAGCCGTCCCGCTGGCACCACGGACCGTGGTGGTCCAACTCTTACCTGCTGACGCCCCTCCTCTCGATCCTCGTCTTTCTCGTGGTGATGAGCCTCATCTTGTGGAGTCTCAACCGCCGCGAACAGCAGCAGCAGGAAGACACGCTGTTTCGCAACGTCGCGTGGGCGCAGCAGCAGATCCGGCTGTCGATGACGGGCGCGCAGGAGCAGTTGCAAGCGTTCGCGCGCGACGTCGCCGCGGGACGCATCGACGAACACGCGTTCCAGACCACGGTCGGCGACGTGATGCAGGCGCACCCCGAAATCCTCTATCTGAACTGGTACACGACGCCCGGCACGAAGCGATGGCCGACGATGCAGCTGCCGGTGCTCGGCCAGCGGCTCGCGAAGCCGAACGACGCGCAGATGGACGAAGTCGTGCGCGGCGCATTCGGCGAAGCGCGCAACACGCGCCGGCAGACCTACTCGCCGCTCGTCTACGACGACTTCGGCAACGGCTACCTGACGCTGCAGACGCCCGTCATCCGCGACCGCGAGTACTTGGGCTCGATCGCCGCGGTGTTCTCGGTCGAAGGGATCCTGAAGCACGACATTCCGCCCGAGCTGTCCGCGAAGTACAAGATCTCGATCACCGACGCGAACAATCGCGAGCTCGCGTCGACATCGTCGCGCCCGCGGCTGCCGCGCGACGCACACTACGACCTGCCGCTCGATCCGCCCGGCCAGGGCCTCACGGTGCGCGTCTACGCGTACCCGCAGACGACGAACCTGACCAACAACACGCTCGTGTGGCTCGTCGCCGGCCTGTCGTGCTTCGTGCTGTGGAGCCTCTGGAGCCTGTGGAAGCACACGCGCCAGCGCTTCGAGGCGCAGCAGGCGCTGTACGCGGAGGCGTTCTTCCGCCGCGCGATGGAGAATTCGGTGCTGATCGGCATGCGCGTGCTCGACATGCACGGCCGCATCACGCACGTGAACCCGGCGTTCTGCCGGATGACGGGCTGGGACGAGAGCGACCTCGTCGGCAAGACCGCGCCGTTTCCGTACTGGCCGCGCGACGCGTACCCCGAAATGCAGCGCCAGCTCGACATGACGCTGCGCGGCAAGGCGCCTTCGTCCGGCTTCGAGCTGCGCGTGCGCCGCAAGGACGGATCGCTGTTCCATGCGCGCCTCTACGTGTCGCCGCTCATCGACAGCTCCGGCCGGCAGACGGGCTGGATGTCGTCGATGACGGACATCACCGAGCCGAAGCGCGCGCGCGAAGAGCTCGCCGCCGCGCACGAACGCTTCACGACGGTGCTCGAGAGCCTCGACGCGGCGGTATCGGTGCTCGCCGCCGACGAAGCCGAGCTCCTGTTCGCGAACCGCTACTACCGGCATCTGTTCGGCATCCGCCCGGACGGCCATCTCGAGCTGTCGGGCGGCGGCTTCGACAGCGCGCAGGCGTCGTCGGACTCGATCGACATGGTCGACGCGTATGCGGGCCTGCCCGCCGCCGCGCTCACCGAGAGCACGGCGGACGCGCAGGAGGTATACGTCGAGAGCATCCAGAAGTGGTTCGAGGTGCGCCGCCAGTACATCCAGTGGGTGGACGGCCACCTCGCGCAGATGCAGATCGCGACCGACATCACGACGCGCAAAAAGGCGCAGGAGCTCGCGCACCAGCAGGAGGAGAAGCTGCAGTTCACGAGCCGGCTGATGACGATGGGCGAGATGGCGTCGTCGATCGCGCACGAGCTGAACCAGCCGCTCGCCGCGATCAACAACTATTGCTCCGGCACGCTCGCGCTCGTGAAGAGCGGCCGCTCGACGCCCGAGACGTTGCAGCCCGCGCTCGAGAAGACCGCACAGCAGGCGCTGCGGGCCGGGATGATCGTCAAGCGGATCCGCGAGTTCGTGAAACGCAGCGAGCCGAAGCGGCAACCGTCGCGCGTCGCCGACATCGTCGCCGACGCGGTCGGCCTGGCCGAAATCGAGGCGAGAAAGCGCCGGATTCGGATCGTCACCGAAATCCGCGCAAGAATGCCTATTATTTATGTCGACCCCGTGTTGATCGAGCAGGTGCTCGTGAACCTGATGAAGAACGCAGCCGAGGCGATGCAGGAAGCGCGGCCCCAGGCGGAGAACGGCGTGATTCGCGTCGTCGCCGACCTCGAATCGGGCTTCGTCGACATCCGCGTGATCGACCAGGGTCCGGGCGTCGACGAGGCGACGGCCGAACGCCTGTTCGAACCGTTCTACAGCACGAAATCGGACGGGATGGGCATGGGGCTCAATATCTGCCGCTCGATCATCGAATCGCATCGCGGGCGTCTGTGGGTGGTCAACAACGTCGAGCCGGACGGCTTCGTGTCGGGCGCGACGTTCCACTGCAGCCTGCCCATTGGGGAACCGGAGGATCTCGGTCGCGGATCCGAGACATCGCCATCACAAACCGTAACGGGAGAGATATGAATAGCCCTGTCACCACCTCTCAGGAAACCGTCTTTGTCGTCGACGACGACGAGGCCGTGCGCGACTCGCTGCGCTGGCTGCTGGAGGCAAACGGCTATCGCGTGCAGTGCTTTTCGAGCGCCGAGCAGTTCCTCGATGCCTACCAGCCCGCGCAGCAGGCAGGACAGATCGCGTGCCTGATCCTCGACGTCCGGATGTCCGGGATGAGCGGCCTCGAGCTGCAGGAGCGCCTGATCGCCGAGAATGCGGCGCTGCCGATCATTTTCGTGACGGGCCACGGCGACGTGCCGATGGCCGTGTCGACGATGAAGAAAGGCGCGATGGATTTCATCGAGAAGCCGTTCGACGAAGCCGAACTGCGCAAGCTCGTCGAGCGCATGCTCGACAAGGCGCGCAGCGAGAGCAAGAGCGTCCAGGAGCAGCGCGCGGCGAGCGAGCGCCTGTCGAAGCTGACGGCGCGCGAGCAGCAGGTGCTCGAGCGAATCATCGCGGGCCGCCTGAACAAGCAGATCGCCGACGATCTCGGGATCAGCATCAAGACGGTCGAGGCGCACCGCGCGAACATCATGGAAAAGCTCAACGTCAACACGGTCGCCGATCTGCTGCGGCTCGCGCTGTCGAAGAAGCAGGCGTAACACGCCGCGCCGCGTCCCACTCTCCCGCCCGGCGCACGCCGGGCGAGCAGCGGCTTTTTTGCGGCGCGGCATCCCGCGTGATCCATCCGGTTCCCGCTCCCCCATCCTCCCGCTTGCGGCGCACGCCGTCCCTGTTTTTCTCCCGCATCGCACGCCGCGCATGGCGCAAATCGACCCAGTCGGTGTCGGGTGACGGCGGGCGGGCGGTATAATTCGATGCTTCGCTGCAGCGCAACCTGGCGCCGCACGCCCGCATACCCAACCTTGCCAAGCGAATTCCCACCATGACAGCCACCCTGATCGACGGCAACGCCCTTTCGAAGACCCTGCGCGCGCACGCGGCCGCACGCGCCGCCGCGCTCGCCGCGTGCGGCCACCGGCCGGGTCTCGCGGTGATCCTCGTCGGCGACAACCCGGCGAGCGAAGTCTACGTGCGCAACAAGATCAAGGCGTGCGAAGACAACGGCTTCTTCTCGCTGAAGGACCGCTATCCGGCGACGCTCTCCGAGCCCGAACTCCTCGCGCGCATCGACGAGCTGAACCGTGATCCGAAGATCCACGGCATCCTCGTGCAACTGCCGCTGCCCGCGCATATCGACAGCCACAAGGTGATCGAGGCGATCGCGCCCGAGAAGGACGTCGACGGCTTCCACGTCGCGAACGCCGGCGCGCTGATGACGGGCAAGCCGCTCTTCCGCCCGTGCACGCCGTACGGCGTGATGAAGATGCTCGAAGCGCACGAGATCCCGCTGCAAGGCGCGAACGCGGTCGTGATCGGCCGCTCGAACATCGTCGGCAAGCCGATGGCGCTCCTGCTCCTCGAAGCGGGCGCGACCGTCACGATCTGCCACAGCAAGACGCGCGACCTCGCCGCACATACGCGCAACGCGGACGTCGTCGTCGCGGCGGTCGGCAAGCGCAACGTGCTGACCGCCGACATGGTGAAGCCGGGCGCGACGGTGATCGACGTCGGGATGAACCGCAACGACGAAGGCAAGCTGTGCGGCGACGTCGACTTCGCCGGCGTCTCGGAAGTCGCGGGCCACATCACGCCGGTACCGGGCGGCGTCGGCCCGATGACGATCACGATGCTGCTCGTCAACACGATCGAAGCCGCCGAGCGCGCCGCTGCGGCGTCCTGACGGCGAACGCGCCGGGAATCTCGCGGCGCACGCGCCGATCGGCTTCGATCGGCGATTCGATTCCCGTGCGCGGACGGCTCGGCGGCCCCCGCGCGTAGCCCGGGCGCAGTAGCGATCAGCGGGCGATGGCAGGCGCTGACTGCCGTTGGCGCCCACGGTGTTGCCCGCTGACGGCAGCTGGCCGCCATGCGGCGCCGGTCGCGCGATGCGCCAGCGCCCGGACGCCGTCGGCGCCGCATCCTGCCATCGCCGCTCAGCCCCGCATACGTTCGCCGCTGCCCTGTACGCAATGGCCGCGCCCCCAGTGCCGCTACGCATGCGGCGGCCTCCTTCTCTCGTGGCACCCGCGGCGCACCGCGCGGCCTTCCGACGGCCCGAAGAAGAGGCGCAATGGCGCATCTCGCGCGTCGCACGCCGCGCGCACGCCGCCTGCGCGAATCGAACGGCCTCGCGCACGCCCGCTTCGACGCGCCGCCCGCGCGCGCCATCCGGCTTCCCCCGCTGCGTACGCTCGGTCACCCATCGCCGCCCTGCGTTCCCGCCCCAATCGCTTCGTTAGAAACTATCGATTGGAAAGCGCGCCATGCGCCCCAATAATGTCGACATGACTCGACGGCCGGCGCCTCGCGCCGCTCGTCTTCCGCTCAACCCGAATCCGAAACCGCCAGGGAACACTATGTCCGTCAGCGCAAACGCCAATCCGCTTCTCGATTTCTCAGGCCTGCCCCGCTTCGGCGAAATTCGCCCCGAGCACGTGACGCCCGCGCTCGACACGCTGCTCGCGAACGCGAACGAAGCCGTCGAGCGCGCCGCACGGCCCGATACGCCGGCGACCTGGGCCGACATCGTCGAGACCATCGAGCATGCGACCGAGCCGCTCGGTCGCGCATGGGGCGTCGTCGGCCACCTGAACGCGGTCGCCGACACGCCCGAGCTGCGCGCCGTCTACGGCGAGAACCTGCCGCGCGTGACCGAGTTCTGGTCGAGCGTCGGCCAGAATCTCGCGCTCTACGAGAAGTACAAGACGATCGCCGCGAGCGCCGCATATCCGACGCTGTCCGCTGAGCGCAAGAAGATCCTCGACAACGCGCTGCGCGACTTCCGCCTGTCGGGCGCCGAGCTGCCGGAAGACCGCAAGCCGCGCTTCGCCGAGCTGCAGGAGCAGCAGGCGGCGCTGTCGAAATCGTTCTCCGATCACGTGCTCGACGCGACCAACGGCTACGCGTATTTCACGCAGAGCGAGGACGAACTGGCCGGCCTGCCCGCCGATGCGATCGCAGCCGCACGCGAAGCCGCGCAGAAGGAAGACAAGGCGGGCTGGAAGTTCACGCTGCACTTCCCGTCGTATTTCCCGGTGCTGCAATACGCGGAGAACCGCGCGATGCGCGAGGCGATGTACCGCGCGTACGTGACGCGCGCGTCCGAGCTCGGCCCGCAATACGGCGACGGCAAGGCCGACTGGGACAACACGACGATCGTCGCCGATCAACTGGCGCTGCGCCGCGAAGAAGCGCAGATGCTCGGCTATCACGACTTCGCCGAGGTATCGCTCGCGCCGAAGATGGCGGAATCGCCGCAGCAGGTGATCGCGTTCCTCGAGGATCTCGCGAAACGCGCACGCCCGTTCGCGGAAAAGGACTGGGACGAGCTGCGCGCGTTCGCGTCGGGCGAGCTCGGCCTCGCGGCGCTCGAGCCGTGGGACGTCGCGTATGCGGCCGAGAAGCTGCGCGAGCGGCGTTACGCGTTCTCCGAGAACGAGGTGAAGCAGTACTTCCCCGAGCCCGCGGTGCTGAAGGGCCTCTTCACCGTCGCCGAGACGCTGTTCGGCGTGAAGATCGCGCGCGACGAAGCGCCCGTCTGGCACGAGGACGTGCGCTTCTTCCGCGTCGAGAATCGCGACGGCTCGCTCATCGCGCAGTTCTATCTCGACCTGTACGCGCGCGAAGGCAAGCGCGGCGGCGCGTGGATGGACGACGCGCGCTCGCGCGCGAAGCGCGGCGACGGCAGCGTCCAGACGCCCGTCGCGTATCTGACCTGCAACTTCTCCGCGCCGATCGGCGGCAAGCCCGCGTGCTTCACGCACGACGAAGTGATCACGCTGTTCCACGAGTTCGGCCACGGGCTGCATCACATGCTGACGCGCGTCGACGAGATCGGCGTATCGGGCATCAACGGCGTCGAATGGGACGCAGTCGAGCTGCCGTCGCAGTTCATGGAGAACTTCTGCTGGGAATGGGACGTGCTGAAGTCGATGTCGTCGCACACGGACACCGGCGAGCCGCTGCCGCGCGCGCTTTTCGACAAGATGCTCGCCGCGAAGAACTTCCAGAGCGGCCTGGGCACGCTGCGCCAGATCGTGTTCTCGATGTTCGACATGCTGCTGCACGTCGACTTCGATCCGACAGGCGAACCTGCGGCAGTCGACGCGACGACGGACGCCCCTGCGGCAGACAACACGAGCGTCAACGACTTCGCGCGCGCGATCAACGAGCGCTTCCACGTGATCCCGCAGGCGCCGTTCTCGCGCTGGCCGAACACGTTCAGCCACATCTTCGCGGGCGGCTATGCGGCCGGCTATTACAGCTACAAGTGGGCGGAAGTGCTGTCCGCCGACGCGTACGCGGCATTCGAGGAAGCCGCCGGCTCCGCGGGCAGCGTGCTCGATTCGACGACGGGCGCGCGCTACCGGCGCGAGATCCTCGAAGTCGGCGGCAGCCGTCCGGCGATGGACTCGTTCAAGGCGTTCCGCGGCCGCGAGCCGAACATCGACGCGCTGCTGCGTCATAGCGGGATGGCCGACGCCGCGCAGGCGCGGGCGTAACGCTCTCGGCGCGGCACGCGCGAGCCCGACGGTCGCACGAGCCGCCGGCTGCGGCGTCCCATCGAGCCTCCGTCAGTCGAAACGAACGGCAACCCGCATCGGCGGGCTGCCGTTTTTTGTCGCCCGCTCTTGTTCATGCGGCGCGCGCCCGTCGAGCGATCACGCGCCGGACGACGTGTCGTTTTCGCCGTCGTCGTCTTCGTCATCGAAGAGCGCGATCTGCCCATGCCGCTCGGCCGTGTCCTCGTCGATCCGCACGCCGACGCCCAACAGCCGCACCGGCTGCTTGCGGCGCACCAGCCCTTTCGCGAGCAGCGCGACCGCCGTCTCGGCATCGGTCGCGTCGGCGACACATTCGACCGTCGTGCGCTGAAAATCCGCGAAGCGGATCTTCACATACAGCTTCCTGATCGAGCGCACCGCCCCTGCCCGCGCGATCCGCGCGTCGAGCAGCACCGTCAATCGCCGGATCTCGGCCGCGCATTGGTCGAGCGTGTCGAGATCCCGGACGTAGGTCGTCTCGACGCTCACCGACTTGCGCTCCTGGTCCGCGCGCACTGGCCGCTCGTCGATGCCGCGCGCGAGCTCGTAGAGCCGCCGGCCGAACGCGCCGAATTCGTGATGCAGATCAAACAGCGACCAGCCGCGCAGCTCGTCGCACGTGCGGATGCCGAGCTTGTCGAGCCGCGCGGCCGTCACCTTGCCGACGCCGTGCAGCTTGCGCACGGGCAGCGCGGCGACGAACGCGTCGACCTCGTGCGGCCGCACGACGAAGAGACCGTCGGGCTTGTTCCAGTCCGACGCGATCTTCGCGATGAACTTGTTCGGCGCGACGCCCGCCGACACCGTGACGCCCACCGTATCGCGCACGCGCTCGCGGATCTCGCGCGCGATCAGCGTGCCGCTGCCCTGGCAGCACGTCGCGCGGCTCACGTCGAGATACGCCTCGTCGAGCGACAGCGGCTCGACGTCGGGCGTGTAGTCGCGATAGATCGCCATGATGAGCCGCGACGCCGCGCGGTACTTGTCCATCGCGGGCGGCAGGATCAGCAGCTCGGGACACTTGCGCATCGCGAGCGCCGACGACATCGCCGAATGCACGCCATAGCGGCGCGCCTCGTAGTTGCAGGTCGCGATCACGCCGCGCTGGTCGGGCCGGCCACCGACCGCGAGCGGGCGGCCGCGCAGCGACGGATCGTCGCGCATCTCGACCGACGCGTAGAAGCAGTCGCAATCGCAATGGATGATCTTGCGCGCGAACGGAGCCGCGTCGCCCGAAGGCGGCGAAAGCGTGTCGGAGGAAGGCGTCGGCTTGTCCAAGGTGCCGATACTGTACAAAAACACAGTGCGCGTTTCAACTGCGCGGTGCGTCATTGCGCACCGCGCATGCGCCGGGGCGCAGACCGCGCCGCTTTGAATACGATGTCCGCGATGCTTCGGGCACGCAACAACGTTGTGACAGCGCGCAAGAGTCCGATGCAGAGAAAGTCGGGGGCCATGCGCCGATCCGAGTGCATCGCTTGCTGGGCAACGAGAACCCGACGAGATGACGCACCGCCCGTTCGACATCGAAAGACGCGATGTGCGAGAGGCGAAACCGGCCGCGGAAAAACAAAAACCCGGCTCGAAAGCCGGGTTTTTGTTTTGACGACTCGCGCATCGGTCATTTGCGCGTGGACATCGCCGAATTTGGTTGCGGGGGTAGGATTTGAACCTACGACCTTCGGGTTATGAGCCCGACGAGCTGCCAGACTGCTCCACCCCGCGTCAAAGAAATAAAAGTATATGGGTTTTAAGCGGACGCGTCAAATCTTATTTCAAACAATTGTCACACATGCCGCCGCGCCCCCGCCGATCGAACTAGTCCGGTCGACCCAGCGACGCAGGCGCGCCCGTTCTCCCGGCGAATAGGCAAGCGCATCGCGCATCCCTACTCTTGAGACGCTCCTCCTCGTCTCGAGAGAATCATCATGGCTGCAACCTCCGCTCCTCCCGCATCGCTCGACAAGCGCGCGATGCCCGTGCTCGCATCGAGCACGATCGCATTCACGCTGTGCTTCGCCGTCTGGATGATGTTCGCGATCCTCGGCATTCCGCTCAAGAAGACCCTCGGCCTGAACGACACCGAATTTGGCCTCGTCGCCGCGATGCCAGTGCTCACCGGATCGCTGATCCGCGTGCCGCTCGGCATCTGGACCGACCGCTACGGCGGCCGCATCGTGTTCTTCATCCTGATGCTCGTCACCGTCGTGCCGATCTGGCTGATCTCGTATGCGACCCAGCTCTGGCAGTTCCTCGTGCTCGGCCTCTTCGTCGGGCTCGCGGGCGGCTCGTTCTCGGTCGGCACGCCGTACGTCGCGCGCTGGTTCCCGAAGGCGCGCCAGGGCCTCGCGATGGGCGTGTTCGGCGCCGGCAACTCGGGCGCCGCCGTCAACAAGTTCGTCGCGCCCGCGCTCATCGCGGCGGCGGGCACGTGGACCATCGTGCCGCGTGTCTATTCGATCGCGATGCTCGTGATGGCGCTCCTCTTCTGGGTGTTCTCCGCGACCGATCCCGCGCACCGCTCGACGAACGCGACGTCGCTGCGCGCGCAGCTGCGCGTGCTGAAGAATCCGCGTGTGTGGCGCTACTCGCAATACTACTCGGTCGTGTTCGGCGGCTACGTCGGGCTGTCGCTTTGGCTCACGCAATACTACGTCGGCGAATACGGCTTCGGCATCCAGTCGGCCGCGTTCCTCGCCGCGTGCTTCTCGCTGCCGGGCGGCGTGCTCCGCGCGATCGGCGGCTGGCTGTCCGACCGCTACGGCGCCTATCGCACCACGTGGTGGGTGATGTGGGTCTGCTGGGTCACGTTCTTCATCCTCAGCTACCCGCCGACCGACTTCACGATCCATGCGGCGCACGGCCCGCTCGGCTTCCATCTCGGCCACACGCCCGTCGCGTTCACCGTGCTGCTGTTCGCGGTCGGCATCGCGATGGCGGTCGGCAAGGCGTCGGTCTTCAAGTTCATCGCCGACGAGTTCCCGGACGACATCGGCGCGGTGTCGGGCGTCGTCGGCCTCGCGGGCGGCCTCGCCGGCTTCGCGCTGCCGATCCTGTTCGGCGCGCTGGTCGACCTGACGGGCGTTCGCTCGACCTGCTTCATGCTGCTCTACGGCGCCGTCAGCGTGAGCCTCGTCTGGATGTACTTCAGCTTCCGCGCCGAGCGTGCGGCGCACGACCAGCGCGTGCTCGCCGCCCGCTCCGCGTGAGCGCCTTCTTCGTCACCTTCGTTCACTCAACGGATTCGATCATGTCCACTTCTCTACTCGTGCGCTGGGATCCCGAAAACCCGGCCTTCTGGCAAGCCAAGGGGCGCCCCGTCGCGTGGCGCAACCTCGCGATCTCGATTCCCGCGCTGATGCTCGCGTTCGTCGTCTGGTCGCTGTGGAGCGTCGTCGTCGTCAATCTCGATCGCGCGGGCTTTCACTTCGGCAAGAACCAGCTGTTCTGGCTCACCGCGCTGCCCGCGCTCTCGGGCGCGACGCTGCGCATCTTCTACTCCTTTCTCGTGCCGATCTTCGGCGGCCGCCGCTTCACCGCGATCTCGACCGCGACCCTCCTGATCCCTGCGCTCGGGATGGGCTTCGCGCTGCGCGATCCGGGCACGGGCTATCCGACGCTCCTCATCCTCGCGCTTCTGTGCGGCTTCGGCGGCGCGAACTTCAGTTCGTCGATGGCGAACATCAGCTTCTTCTTCCCGAAGGCGAAAAAGGGGCTCGCGACCGGGCTCAACGCGGGGATCGGCAACCTCGGCGTGTCGGTCGTGCAGTTCGTCACGCCGCTCGTGATTTCGGCCGGCATCTTCGGCGCGCTCGCAGGCGATCCGCAAACCGCTGTCGCGCACGGCACGACAACGAACCTGTGGTTGCAGAACGCGGGCTTCGTGTGGGTGCCGTTCATCGTCGTCGCGACGCTCGCCGCGTGGTTCGGGATGAACGACATCGCCGACGCGAAGGCGTCGTTCGCCGAGCAGGCGGTGATCTTCCGCCGGCTGCACAACTGGCTGATGTGCTGGCTGTACGTCGGCACCTTCGGCTCGTTCATCGGCTTCTCCGCCGGCTTCGCGCTCCTCACGAAGGCGCTCTTCCCGAACGTGAACCCGACCGCCTACGCGTTCATCGGCCCGCTCGCTGGCGCGCTGATGCGGCCCGTCGGCGGCTGGGTGTCCGACCGGATCGGCGGCGCGCGCGTCACGTTCTGGACGTTCGCCGCGATGATCGCGGCGGTCGCGGGCGTCATCGCGTTCCTGCCGGCGGACGGCGACGCGGGCAACTTCGCGGGCTTCCTCTCGATGTTCATCGTGCTGTTCGCGCTGACGGGCATCGGCAATGGCTCGACGTTCCGGATGATCCCGGTGATCTTCCTGACCGAGCGGCAGCGCGCCGCGCAGGGCCAGGACGAAGCCGCGCAGAAGCAGGCGCTCCTCGACGCCGGCAAGGAATCGGCCGCGGTGCTCGGCTTCTCGGGCGCGATCGGCGCATACGGCGGCTTCTTCATTCCGAAGAGCTTCGGCACGTCGCTCGACATGACAGGTTCGGCCGTGCCCGCGCTCGCGTGCTTCATCGTGTTCTACGTGTCGTGCGTCGCGATCACGTGGTGGTTCTACGCGCGCCGCAACGCGTCGATGCCGTGCTGAACGCGCGCTGACGCCGACCGTTTCCGGATACGGCGCGCTGCGACACGCGGCCGCATTCGCGTGGCTGCATCCAACCCGCATTTCACGAGGGCGCATCGCGCCCTCTAGTTCTTTCGAACTAGTTCTTTTCCCTCCCCTTTCCCGCTCCATCGGCGAATGGGCGCGCAAGCGCACGCGCCGTAATCTCGGAGTGTCCCCTGACACAAGCATTCGCAGCACCCTGGGGCGACCGCGGATGCCCTTGGAGAAACACACGATGAGTCATTTTCTGGATCGGCTGAAGTTCATGTCGCGCGTGAAATCCACGTTCTCCGACGGCCACGGCGCCGTCGTCGACGAGGATCGGCGCTGGGAAAACGGCTACCGCAGCCGCTGGCAGCACGACAAGATCGTCCGCTCGACGCACGGCGTGAACTGCACCGGCTCCTGCTCGTGGAAGGTCTATGTGAAGAACGGCCTCATCACGTGGGAAACCCAGCAGACCGACTATCCGCGCACCCGCGCCGACCTGCCGAATCACGAGCCGCGCGGCTGCCCGCGCGGCGCGTCGTACAGCTGGTACGTCTACTCCGCGCAGCGCGTCAAATACCCGATGATCCGCGGCCGCCTGATGGAGATGTGGCGCGAGGCGCGCAAGACGATGGACCCGATCGCCGCATGGGAATCGATCAGCCAGAATCCCGAGAAGGCGCGCCGCTACAAGAGCGTGCGCGGCCTCGGCGGCTTCGTGCGCGCGGACTGGAACACCGCGACCGAGATCATCGCCGCCGCGAACGCGTACACGATCAAGCGCTACGGGCCGGATCGCGTCGTCGGCTTCTCGCCGATTCCGGCGATGTCGATGGTGTCGTACGCGGCGGGCGCGCGCTATCTGAGCCTCATCGGCGGCGCGTGCCTGTCGTTCTACGACTGGTACTGCGACCTGCCGCCCGCGAGCCCGCAGGTGTGGGGCGAGCAGACCGACGTGCCCGAATCGGCCGACTGGTACAACTCGAGCTACCTGCTCGTCTGGGGCTCGAACGTGCCGCAGACGCGCACCCCCGACGCCCACTTCTACACCGAGGTCCGCTACAAGGGGACGAAGACGGTCGCGATCTCGTCCGACTACGGCGAGATGGTCAAGTTCGGCGACATCTGGCTCGCGCCGAAGCAAGGCACCGACGCCGCGCTCGCGATGGCGATGGGCCACGTCGTGCTGAAGGAATTCCACGCGGCCGGCAAGTCCGCGTACTTCCGCGACTACGTGAAGCAGTACACGGACATGCCGATGCTCGTGCTGCTGCGCGAGCGCGACGGCATGCGCGTGCCCGATCACTTCCTGCGCGCGTCGCATCTCGCCGACTCGCTCGCCGAAGCGAATCATCCCGAATGGAAGACGCTCGCGATCGACGCCGCGACGGGCGACATCGTCGCGCCGAACGGCTCGATCGGCTTTCGCTGGGGCGAAGCCGCGCACAACGGCGGCGAGAAGGTCGGCCGCTGGAATCTCGAAATGAAGGACGGCGGCAGCGGTCGCGCGATCGATCCGAAGCTGTCGCTCGTCGACGCGCACGATGAAGTCGTCGACGTCAGCTTCCCCTACTTCGGCGGCGAGCACGAATCGCTGCTCGCCCGCCGCGTGCCCGCGAAGCGCGTCGCACTCGCCGACGGCACGACCGCGCTCGTCGCGACCGTCTATGACCTGCAGATGGCGAACTACGGCGTCGACCAGGGCCTGGGCGGACCGAACGTCGCGGCGAGCTTCGACGACGACGTACCGTACACGCCCGCGTGGCAGGAAAAGCACACGGGCGTCGCGCGCCATCTCGTGATCCAGGTCGCGCGCGAGTTCGCCGACAACGCGGACAGAACGCGCGGCAAGAGCATGGTGATCGTCGGCGCGGCGCTCAACCACTGGTATCACAACGACATGATCTACCGCGGCATCATCAACCTCCTGATGATGTGCGGCTGCATCGGCCAGAGCGGCGGCGGCTGGGCGCACTACGTCGGCCAGGAGAAGCTGCGTCCGCAGTTCGGCTGGGCGCCGCTCGCGTTCGCGCTCGACTGGTCGCGCCCGCCGCGCCAGATGAACGGCACGTCGTTCTTCTACAGCCACACGAGCCAATGGCGCCATGAAAAGCTCGCGGTCGACGAGATCCTCGGGCCGACCGCCGATCGTTCGAAGTACGAAGGCATGACGCTGCTCGACCTGAACGCGAAGTCCGAGCGGATGGGCTGGCTGCCGTCGGCGCCGCAGCTCGAAAGAAATCCGCTCGACGTCGTCGACGAAGCCGAGCGCGCGGGCAAGGAGCCCGTCGCATACGCGGTCGAGATGCTGAAGAGCGGCAAGCTCGCGTTCGCGTGCGACGATCCCGACAATCCCGCGAACTTCCCGCGCAACATGTTCGTGTGGCGCTCGAACATTCTCGGCAGCTCGGGCAAGGGGCACGAGTACTTCCTCAAGTATCTGCTCGGCACGCAGAACGCGCTCTTCAGCGACGAGGCCGATGCGCTGAAGCCGTCCGAAGTGAACGTGCGCGACGCGGCCGAAGGCAAGCTCGATCTGCTCACGGTGCTCGACTTCCGGATGAGCACGACGTGCCTGTACGGCGACATCGTGCTGCCGACCGCGACCTGGTACGAGAAGGACGACCTCAACACGTCGGACATGCATCCGTTCATCCACCCGCTGTCCGAAGCCGTGCAGCCGCTGTGGGAGAGCAAGACCGACTGGGAGATCTACAAGACGATCGCAAAGAAGTTCAGCGAGATCGCGGGCCCGTACCTCGGCACGCGGCGCGACCTCGTCTGCACGCCGCTCATGCACGACACGCCGGGCGAGCTCGGCCAGCCGTTCGAGCCGAAGGACTGGCGCCGCGGCGAATGCGACCTGATCCCCGGCAAGACCGCGCCGTCGATGACGGTCGTCGAGCGCAATTACGGCGACATCTACAAGAAGTTCACGTCGATCGGGCCGCTCCTCGACAAGCTCGGCAACGGCGGCAAGGGGATCAACTGGAACACCGAGCACGAGATGAAGGAGATCGGCGCGCTGTCCGACACGGTCGCCGAGCCCGGCGTGAGCCGCGGCCGCCCGCGCCTCGACACCGCGATCGACGCGGCCGAGATGATCCTCACGTTCGCGCCGGAAACGAACGGCCACGTCGCGGTGAAGGCATGGGACGCCCTCTCGAAGATCACGGGCCGCGATCACGCGCATCTCGCGATCGGCCGCGAGCACGACAAGATCCGCTTTCGCGACGTGCAGGCGCAGCCCCGCAAGATTATCTCGGCGCCGACGTGGTCCGGCCTCGAATCGGAGGAAGTCAGCTACAACGCCGGCTACACGAACGTCCACGAGCTGATTCCATGGCGCACGCTGACGGGCCGCCAGCAGTTCTATCAGGACCATCGCTGGATGCTCGACTTCGGCGAAGGCTCGTGCGCGTACCGGCCGGCGATCGACACCAAGACGGTCGCGCCGCTGCACAAGCGGATGCCGAACGGCCAGCCGGAGCTCGTGCTGAACTGGATCACGCCGCACCAGAAATGGGGCATCCACTCGACCTACTCGGACAACCTGCGGATGCTGACGCTGTCGCGGGGCGGCCCGCACGTGTGGATCTCGGAGGCCGAAGCGCAGCAGGCAGGCATCAGCGACAACGACTGGGTCGAGGTGTTCAACGTGAACGGCACGCTGACCGCGCGCGCGGTCGTGTCGCAGCGCGTGCCGGCCGGCATGTGCCTCATGTACCACGCGCAGGAAAAGATCGTGAACGTGCCGGGCGCGGAAACGAGCGGCAAGCGCGGCGGGATTCACAACTCGGTCACGCGCACCGTGACGAAGCCGACGCACATGATCGGCGGCTACGCGCAGCAGGCGTACGGCTTCAACTACTACGGAACGGTCGGCAGCAACCGCGACGAATACGTGATCGTGCGCAAGATGAACCGGGTGGACTGGCTCGAGGAGCCGCTTAACGAAGGAGCAGCACAATGAAGATCCGCGCACAAGTGGCGATGGTGCTCAATCTCGACAAATGCATCGGATGCCACACCTGCTCCGTCACCTGCAAGAACGTGTGGACGTCGCGCGACGGCGTCGAGTACGCGTGGTTCAACAACGTCGAGACGAAGCCGGGCGTCGGCTATCCGCGCGAGTGGGAAAACCAGGACAAATGGCAAGGCGGCTGGAAGCGCAACGACGCGGGCAAGCTCGAGCCGCGCCAGGGCGGCAAGCTGAAGATCCTCGCGAACATCTTCGCGAATCCCAACCTTCCCGGCATCGACGACTACTACGAGCCGTTCACGTACGACTACGCGCATCTGCAGAACGCGCCGCTGTCGCAGACGCCGCCGACCGCGCGCCCGGTCTCCGCGATCACCGGCCAGAAGATGGACAAGATCGAATGGGGGCCGAACTGGGAAGACGATCTCGGCGGCGAGTTCAAGTCGCGCGGCCGCGACAAGCTGTTCGAGGACGTGCAGAAAGAGATGTACTCGACGTTCGAGAACACCTTCATGATGTACCTGCCGCGCCTTTGCGAGCACTGCCTGAATCCGGCGTGCGTCGCGTCGTGCCCGTCCGGCTCCGTCTACAAGCGCGAGGACGACGGGATCGTGCTCGTCGACCAGGACAAGTGCCGCGGTTGGCGGATGTGCATCTCGGGCTGCCCGTACAAGAAGATCTACTTCAACTGGCAAACCGGCAAGGCCGAGAAGTGCGTGTTCTGCTTCCCGCGCATCGAGGCCGGGCAGCCGACCGTCTGCTCGGAAACCTGCGTCGGCCGCATCCGCTATCTCGGCGTGATGCTGTATGACGCGGACCGCATCGAGCAGGCGGCGTCGATCGCCGATCCGCAGAAGCTCTACGAAGAGCAGCTCGCGGTGTTCGTCGATCCGCACGATCCGGCGATCGAGCGTCAGGCGCTCGCGGACGGCGTCCCGCAAAGCTGGATCGACGCAGCGAAGCGCTCGCCCGTCTACCGGATGGCATGCGAATGGAAGGTCGCGTTCCCGCTGCATCCGGAATACCGGACGCTGCCGATGGTGTGGTACGTGCCGCCCCTGTCGCCGATCCAGGGCGCCGCACAGTCGGGCCACATGGGGATGAACGGCGTGATCCCGGACGTGCGCAGCCTGCGGATTCCGCTGCGCTATCTCGCGAACCTGCTGACCGCGGGCGACGAAGCGCCGGTCGCCGCGGCGCTCGACCGGATGCTCGCGATGCGCGCGTACAAGCGCGCGCAGACCGTGCACGGCGAGCACGACGCGCAGGTGCTCGCGCAGGTCGGACTCACCGCCGAGCAGGTCGAGGACATGTATCAGTTGATGGCGATCGCGAACTACGAGGGCCGCTTCGTGATTCCGTCGTCGCACAAGGAAATGGCAGAAGACAGCTTCGACGAGAAAGGCAGTTGCGGCTTCTCGTTCGGCAACGGCTGCTCGGGCGGCACGTCGGACGGCACGCTGTTCGGCCGCAAGAAGGAAACGGCGGTGTCGTACGCGGCGCTGCCGACCGTCACGCGCAAAAAAGCGAGCGCCGCATGAGCGCATCGCACGAGGAAAACGTCATGTCGATCTATCCGGTTCTGTCCGCCCTGCTGATCTATCCGGAGCAGGCGTTGCTCGACGCGCTGCCCGACGTCGAGCGCGCGCTCGACGCGTTCCCCGACGCGCGCTCGACGCTCGCGCCGCTCGTCGCGTCGCTGCGCGCGACGCCCTTGATCGAGCTGCAGGAGCGCTATGTCGCGACGTTCGACCGCACGCCATCGCACTCACTGCATCTGTTCGAGCACGTGCACGGGGAAAGCCGCGACCGCGGCCAGGCAATGGTCGATCTGCTCGACGAATACCGCCGTCACGGCTTCGAGCCGGTCGGCAACGAGCTGCCCGATTACGTGCCGCTCTTCGTCGAATTCCTCGGCGCGATCGCGGGCGACGGCGACAGCGAGCACGCGGCGCGCCTGCTCGGCGACGCGATCGACGTGCTCGCCGCGCTCGGCGAGCGCCTCGCTCGCGCGCAGAGCCCGTATGCGGCCGCGTTCGCGGTGCTGCGCGCGCTGAGCCCGGTCGAGCCGCAGCCCGTCGCCGAGCCGCCGCCGCGCACGATGGACGAGGCGCTCGAGCGCTTCGGCCCCGGCCACGACGGCGTCGAGCCGCTGCTCGCGCCCGCGGCGAGCGCGTCGCTCACTCAGCCGATCCGCTTTCATCCGCCGCGCCGCGCGGCGACGCCCGCTCCCCGCACGTGACGCGGGGCGTCGCGAACCCGTTTCGAGGTTACGTCATGGATTATCTGAATAGTTTCGTCTACGGCATCTATCCGTACATCGCCGCCGCCATCTTCCTGTTCGGCAGCCTCGCTCGCTTCGAGCGCGAGCAATACACGTGGAAGTCCGACAGCTCGCAGCTCTTGCATCGCGGTGCGCTGCGCACAGGCAACATCCTGTTCCACATCGGCGTGCTCGGGCTGTTCTTCGGGCATCTCGTCGGGCTGCTCACGCCCGTCGCGGTGTGGGACGCGCTCGGCGTCACCCATCATCTCAAGCAGCTCGTCGCGATGACGGCGGGCGGCGTGATGGGCTCGCTCGCGCTCGTCGGCCTCGCGATCCTGCTGCATCGGCGCCTGACGAACGCGCGCATCGCCGCCGTCACGCGCCGCGGCGACAAGGTGCTGCTCGCATGGCTGCTGATCACGCTCGTGCTCGGGCTGTCGACGATCCTCGAATCGGCGAGCCACACCGACGGCCATCTGATGGTGCAGTTGATGACGTGGGCGCAGCACATCGTCACGTTCCGCGGCGACGCAGCGAGCTTTGTCGCCGATGCGCCGTGGCTCTTCAAGGCGCATCTGTTCATGGGCATCTCGCTCTTCGCGATCTTCCCGTTCACGCGACTCGTTCACGTGTGGAGCGGCTTCGCGTCGGTCACGTATGTCGGCCGCGCATGGCAGCTCGTGCGCGCGCGCCGCTAGGGTCCATTCCCGCTTCACGTTGGAGGGTCGGAGCTAATCGATCACGGCGCGCCGGCGAGTGCGCCGCGATGCCTCACGTGCCGCTATGTCGCAGCGGGAGCGCAACATTCGGCAGGACAATTGTCATGTCCAAAAAAAACATGACGTGCTATGGCTCCCGCTCTCCCCGACTCCGCCGCCCCGTGGCGGCACCGCCTGTCGACGCGAATCGTCGCGCTGTCGGCGATCGCGTGGGCGCTCGTCCTCTCGATGGTGGGCGGCACGCTGTGGCTGTCGTGGCAGCTCGAAGGCGCGGGCGCGGCGATCAACGATGCCGGCAGCCTGCGGATGCGCGCGACGCGCACGTACGTCGAGCTGTCGGGCTCGGGCATCGAGCCGCAGCGCCAGCTCACGGCCGAAGTCGACGCGGTCGACGGCACGCTCGCGCGGCTGCGCCGCGGCGATCCGTCGCGGCCCCTCTTCCTGCCGAACACGACCGTCATCCAGCATCAGCTCGACATCGTCACCGATCGCTGGAACGCCGCGCTGCGGCCGCTCGCCGCCGCGGCGCTGACGGGCGCGCCGCGGCCTGACGCGGCCGCCGCCTATCTCGTCGCGCTGCCGGGCTTCGTCGACGAAGCCGATCTGCTCGTGCGCGAGATCGAATCGGACAACGCGCGCAAGACGACATGGCTGCGCCTGTCGCAGATCGGGCTCGGCCTGCTCGCGTGCTCGGGCACCGTCGCCGTCATCTACCTGCTGTTCCTGTGGATCATCCTGCCCGTGATGCAGCTGCGCGACGGCCTGAAGCGCATGGCCGCGCGCGAATTCGCCGTGCGGCTGCCCGTGCAGACGCGCGACGAGTTCGGCGATCTCGCGCGCGGCTTCAACCGGATGGCGAGCGAACTGCAGGAGCTGTACGCGGGGCTCGAAGAGCGCGTGCAGCAGAAGACCGCGCAGCTCGCCGCGCAGAACCGCGAGCTCACCGCGCTCTACGAAATCACCGCATTCCTGAATCGCCCGCAAGCCGTCGACGCGTTGTGCGCGGGATTCCTGTCGCGCGCGATCGCGCAGTTCGACGCCGACGCGGGCAGCATCCGCGTCACCGATCCGGCGGGCGAGAAGCTGCATCTCGTGATCGCCGAAGGACTGTCGACCGAACTCACCGATCTCGAACGCTGCATGTCGGTCGACGACTGCTTCTGCGGCACTGCGACGCGCGCGGAGACGGCCGTACTGCACGACCTGCGCGGCAGCGCCGCGCGCGCGCCGACGCCGTGCTCGCGCGAAGGCTTCGCGGCCGTCGCCGTGTTCAAGGTGATGACGCAGGACGCGGTGCTGGGCTCGTTCTCGCTGCACTACCGCGACGCGTCGCGGCTGCCCGACGCCGAGCGTCGCGTGCTCGAGACGCTCGGCCGCCATCTCGGGATCGCGCTCGATCACGTGCGTCTGTCCGCGAGCGCGCGGCAGCTCGCCGTCGCCGAAGAGCGCAATCTCGTCGCGCAAGGACTGCACGACAGCATCGCGCAGAGCCTCAACTTCGTGAACCTGCAGACGCAGATGCTCGGCGATGCGATCACGCACGACAACCTCGTCGATGCGCGCGAAATCGTGCCGATGCTCAAGCACGGCATCGAGCAGAGCTACGCGGACGTGCGCGAGCTGCTCCTCAACTTCCGCACGCGCCTCACGCAAGGCGAGCTGAAGGCGGCGATCGAGGAAACGATCGCGCGCTTCGAGAAGCAGACGCGCATCGCATGCGATCTCGACTATCGCGAGACGGGCGGCGCGCCGCTGCCGCCCGACGAGCAGTTGCAGGTGCTGTTCATCCTGCAGGAAGCGCTGTCGAACGTGCGCAAGCACGCGCATGCGCGGCATGTCGCGGTCGACGTCGAGAACGGCGCCGCGTTCAGGCTGTCCGTCGCCGACGACGGCTGCGGCTACGATCCGGCCGCGCTCGCCGCGCGCGCCGACACGCACATCGGACTCACGATCATGCGAGAGCGCGCCGCCCGCCTGCGCGCGACGCTCACGTTGACAGGTGCGCCGCAGCGCGGCGCGCGCGTCGAGCTGGTGTTGCCGGCCGACGCGCGACAGGCGGCATAGACACAAGAACGAGGACAAGCATCATGACCATACGCGTACTGTTGATCGACGACCACACACTCTTTCGCAACGGCGTCAAGCTGCTGCTGCAACGCCAGCCGGATTTCGAAGTCGTCGACGAAGCGTCCGACGGCGTCGAGGGTGTGAAGCGCGCGAAGCAGCATCAGCCCGACGTGATCCTGCTCGACCTGAACATGCCGGGGTTGTCCGGGCTCGAGACGCTGCAGTTGCTCGTGCAGGACGTGCCGTCGGCGCACGTCGTGATCCTCACGGTGTCGGAGGACGCCGAAGAGCTGACGACCGCGCTGCGTGACGGCGCGTGCGGCTTCCTCGTGAAGAACATCGACGCGGAGACGCTCGTCGCGGGCATTCGCAAGGCGGCCGCGGGCGAGCCCGTGATCGCCGAGAGCATGACCGCGAAATGGATCGCGAGCCTGCGCGCGCCGCAGGCGGCGACACGGCTCGCGCAGGCCGCCGCGCCCGCTTCCGTCTCGCATGCATCGCTCGATCCCGACCAGTTGACGCCGCGCGAGCACGACATCGTGCGCGCGCTCGCGCGCGGCACGAGCAACAAGGAAATCGCGCGCGAGTTCGACGTCGCCGAGAGCACGGTGAAGATCCACGTGCAGAACATCCTGAAGAAGCTGAATCTGACGAGCCGCGTGCAGATCGCGGTCTATGCGGTCGAGCGCGGGCTGACCGCGCCGCATCCGGCCGAAGCATGACGCGGCGCCCGACGACAGCGCGCGGACACGCATTGCCGTGACGCCCGCGCAGCGGTGCGTCGCGCCGCGCAGCGACGCGTCCATTCGCGAACGACGACGCGACCGCGCCGATCCTCATTCTTCTTTCGCACAACGAGACAACATCCGCAAGAAAAGGCACGCGCGAGCCGCCGTCCCCTCTTCGGCTCGCGCCGAAGCCGACCGAAAGTGAGACGCCCGCCTCGCCGCCATGCGCATTCGTAACGAACGCGCCCGCCCGTCGACGGCCTGCCGAAAGCGATGAAAGCGGCAAGCAACGTGCGCGAGCATGGCGTCGCCCGCCTGATCGCCTCGCCCCGACAGGCGGCCGCCGTCCGCGACGCCGGCCGCCGCCCCTTCCCTCCGGCACGCAACCACGCTTTCCGGTCGCCGCAGGCGGCTCGCGGTAAGATGACGGCCTTACGCATCCTGCCGATCCGCCCATGAGAATTGCCACCTGGAACGTCAACTCCCTGAACGTGCGCAAGCAGCACGTGCTCGACTGGCTCGCGCAGAGCGACGTCGATGTGCTGTGCCTGCAGGAGCTCAAGATCCCCGACGAGAAATTCCCGCGCGCCGATTTCGAAGCGGCCGGCTACCGCAGTTGGTTCGCGGGCCAGAAGACCTACAACGGCGTCGCGATCCTCGCGCGCGCGAGCCTGCCGTTCGACGAGACACACATCGTGCGCAACATCCCCGGCTTCGAAGACGCGCAGCAGCGCCTGATCGCCGCGACGATCGACGGCGTGCGGATCGTGTCCGCGTACTTCCCGAACGGCCAGGCGCTCGACTCGGACAAGTTCGTCTACAAGATGCAATGGCTCGACGCGCTGCAGGCATGGCTGAAGGACGAGATGCAGCGCTACCCGAAGCTCGCGCTGCTAGGCGACTACAACATCGCGCCCGAGGATCGCGACGTGCACGATCCTGCGAAATGGGAAGGCCAGAACCTCGTGTCGCCGCAGGAGCGCGCGCACTTCGCGCAGCTTCTCTCGCTCGGCTTCATCGATGCGTTCCGCCGCTTCGATCAGCCGGGGAAGACGTTCACGTGGTGGGATTACCGAATGCTCGCGTTCCGCCGCAACGCCGGACTCCGGATCGATCACATCCTGCTGTCGCCCGCGCTCGCCGACACCTGCACGAGTTGCACGGTCGACCGCGTGCCACGCACGTGGGAGCAGCCGTCCGATCACACGCCCGTCGTCGCGCAGATCGGTTGAGCTCGCGCACGGCAATCGTCGCGCGCGTCGACGCACGGCGGCGCCGCGCGCGATGACGCGGCGCATGCGCCGAGCGCCGCACCGTACCCATACA
Source organism: Burkholderia sp. BDU5 (assembly GCF_001522845.1). NCBI lineage: Bacteria > Pseudomonadati > Pseudomonadota > Betaproteobacteria > Burkholderiales > Burkholderiaceae > Burkholderia > Burkholderia sp. BDU5. Next base: position 89,292 of record NZ_LOWC01000165.1, read on the forward strand.
TCGGCGAGCGCATCGCCATCCCACGCAAACGGGGCGCTCCAGGCGCCCCGTTTTCTCTTGTCGATCGATGCGGACGCCGCATGCACGGCCCGCATCGCACCACATCGGATCACGATTCGAGATGCAGTTCCTGGATCTTGCGCGTGATCGTGTTGCGGCCGATGCCGAGCCGCTCCGCCGCCTCGACCTTGCGGCCGCGCGTGAAGTCGAGCGCCTCGCGGATCACCGCGGCTTCGAAGCGGCGCGCGAGCGCATCCATCACGTCGGCCGAGTTCTCGCGCAGCAAGCGCGCGACCTCGGTGCGCAACCCGTGCTCCCACAGCGGATGTCCGGCGGTCGTGCCCGCCGCCGCGGGCGCGCTCGCCAAGACGGGCGCGGCGACGGCCACGCTTGCCGCCTGCGGCTCGGCCGCGCCGTTGCCGGCGACGACGGACGTGTTTGCGATCACCACGGCTTCCGCCGGCGCCACGCCGCCCGACGCCGTCTGCGTCGCGACGAGATCGGGCGGCAGGTCCTTGATCTCGACCGTCTGCGCGGGCGCCATCACCGTCAGCCAGTTCGCGAGGTTCTCGAGCTGCCGGACGTTGCCCGGAAACGGCAGCGACGTCAGATACGCGAGCGCCTCGTCCGACACGCGCTTCGGCTCGACGCCGAGGTCGCGCGCGCTCTTCTGCAGGAAGTGACGCGTAAGGAGCGCAATGTCCTCGCTGCGTTCGCGCAATGGCGGCAGCCGCAGCCGGATCACGTTCAGCCGGTGATACAAGTCCTCGCGGAACAGGCCCTGCCGCACGCGCGCCTCGAGATTCTGGTGCGTCGCCGCGATCACGCGCACGTTCGAGCGCAGCGGGCTGTGACCGCCGACGCGATAGAACTGCCCGTCCGACAGCACGCGCAGCAGGCGCGTCTGCAGATCGAACGGCATGTCGCCGATTTCGTCGAGGAACAGCGTGCCGTTCTCGGCCTGCTCGAAGCGGCCCTGGCGCGTCGTCTGCGCGCCCGTGAACGCGCCGCGCTCGTGGCCGAACAGTTCGGACTCCAGCAGGTCCTTCGGGATCGCCGCCGTGTTGAGCGCGATGAACGGCCCGTTCGCACGCGGGCTGTGCCGATGCAGCGCGCGCGCGACGAGCTCCTTGCCGGTGCCCGACTCGCCCGTGATCAGCACGGTCGCGGCCGAATGCGACAGCCGCCCGATCGCGCGGAACATGTCCTGCATCGCGGGCGCCTGGCCGAGCATCTCGGGCGCTTCGGCAAGCTTGTCGTCGTCGGGCACGCCGCCGCGCAGGCTCTCTTCGACCGCGCGCCGGATCAGTTCGACCGCCTTGTCGACGTCGAACGGCTTCGCGAGGTATTCGAACGCGCCGCCCTGGAAAGCCGCGACCGCGCTGTCCAGATCCGAAAACGCCGTCATGATGATGACGGGCAGTCCCGGCAGCCGGTCGTGCATCGCCTGCAGCAGCTCGAGTCCCGAGCCGCCCGGCATCCGGATGTCGGATACGAGCACCTGCGGCGTTTCCAGGTCGAGCGCGGCGAGCGCTTCGCGCACGTTCGCGAAGCTCCTCGTCGCGAAGCTCTCGCGCGCGAGCGCTTTCTCGAGCACCCAGCGGATCGATTGATCGTCGTCTACTATCCAGATCGGCTTCATGGTCGGTCAGAGGTATGGAGAATCGCTGCGCCGCCGCTCAATGATCGAGCGGCAGCAAAATCTGAAATTCGGTGCGGCCCGGCCGGCTGTCCACTTCGATCATCCCGTCGTGCTGCTGAATGAACGTCTGCGCGAGCGTGAGCCCGAGCCCGCTGCCGTCGTCGCGGCCGGACACGAGCGGATAGAAGATCCGGTCGCGAATGTCGTCTGGAATGCCGGGGCCGTTGTCGATCACGTGCAAGTCCAGTGCCAGCTTGTACAGGCGCTTCGCGATCGTCACCTTGCGCGCGACGCGCGTGCGCAGCTCGATCCTCGCGTCGCCCTGCGCGATCCGCTCGCGCAGCGCCTGCGCCGCGTTGCGCACGATGTTCAGGAGCGCCTGGATCAGCTGCTCCTTGTCGCCGCGCAGATCGGGCACGCTCACGTCGTAGTCGCGCTCGATCGTGAGGCCGCGCGGGAATTCCGCGAGCATCACCGCGCGCACCCGCTCGCACACTTCGTGGATGTTCACATCGCCGACGATGTGCGGATGGCGATGCGGCTCGAGCAGGCGATCGACGAGCGTCTGCAGCCGGTCCGATTCCTTGATGATCACCTGTGTGTACTCGCGCAACTCGTCGCGCTCGCGCTCGCCGAGCTCGAACTCGAGCAGTTGCGCGGCGCCGCGGATCCCGCCGAGCGGGTTCTTGATCTCGTGCGCGAGATTGCGGATCAATTGCTTGTTGACGGCCGTGAGGTCGTGAATCCGCTCCTCGCGGTCGGTGCGCGACTGCCGCTCGTTCTCGAACAGCTCGACGAGCACGAAGTCGGGCGCGCCTTCGAGAAAGCCGACGATCGCGTGCACGTGCAGCGGCTCGCGGCCCGGGCGGTCGAGCACGGTGTCGAGATGGGTCGCATGAAAACGCTCTTCGCCGATCGCGGTGATCGTCGTCGCGAGCTCGTTCGCATTCGGGAAGATCTCGCCCCACGGCATCTGCGACAACTGCCGGCGCGAGATGTCGAGCATCGCCTCCGCCGACGGATTGGCGAACGCGATCCTGAGCGTGCGCCGGTCGAGCACGAGCACGACCGTCGGCAGCGCTTCCAGCCCCGTGAGGAGTCCCGAGCGCACGAGCCGGTCGTCGTCCGACAGGCGCTCCGGATGGCCGGCCCTGGCCTTGATCAGATTCTTCAGAACCATCTTGCGTGGATGCCGTGTCAAAAACCGCCGTGACGGGCGGAACAAAAAGGGGACGGCGTCACGCCGTCCCCTTTCAAGGTCCGATGCCTTCGCGCGCAATTGCCGCGCGAAGGCCGGTCGGCGCCGCGGCGCTTCGTCCGCCGACGAGACGAAGCGCCATCGCCGCTTACAGCGAGTAGTACATCTCGAACTCGACCGGATGCGTCGTCATGCGGAACTTCGCGAGCTCCTGCTCCTTCAGACCGAGGTACGCATCGATCATCGCGTCCGTGAACACGCCGCCGCGCGTGAGGAACTCGCGGTCCTTGTCGAGTGCTTCGAGCGCCTGGTCGAGGCCCGCGCACACGGTCGGGATCTTTGCATCCTCTTCCGGAGGCAGGTCATACAGGTTCTTGTCCGCGGCCTCGCCCGGATGGATCTTGTTCTGCACGCCGTCGAGACCCGCCATCATCAGCGCCGAGAAGCACAGGTACGGGTTCGCCATCGGGTCCGGGAAGCGCGTTTCGATGCGGCGGCCCTTCGGGTTCGACACGTGCGGAATGCGGATCGACGCCGAGCGATTGCGCGCCGAGTACGCGAGCTTCACGGGCGCTTCGAAGTGCGGCACGAGACGCTTGTACGAGTTCGTCGTCGGGTTCGTGATTGCGTTCAGCGCGCGCGCGTGCTTGATGATGCCGCCGATGTAGAACAGCGCGAATTCGGACAGGCCGGCGTAGCCGTTGCCCGCAAACAGGTTCTGGCCGTCCTTCCAGATCGACTGGTGCACGTGCATGCCCGAGCCGTTGTCGCCGACGACGGGCTTCGGCATGAACGTCGCCGTCTTGCCGTACGTGTGCGCGACGTTAAGGACGATGTACTTCAGCTGCTGCGTCCAGTCGGCGCGCTGCACCAGCGTCGAGAACTTCGTGCCGATTTCGTTCTGGCCCTGGCCCGCCACTTCGTGGTGGTGCACTTCGACCGGAATGCCGATCTGCTCGAGCAGCAGGCACATTTCCGAGCGCATGTCCTGGAACGAATCGACCGGCGCGACCGGGAAATAGCCGCCCTTCACACCCGGACGGTGGCCCGTGTTGCCGCCTTCGAATTCCTTCGCCGACGACCACGGCGCTTCTTCCGAGCCGATCTTCACGAAGCAGCCCGACATGTCCGTGTTCCACTGGACCGAGTCGAAAATGAAGAATTCCGGCTCCGGACCGAAGTACGCGGTGTCGCCGAGACCCGAGCTCTTCAGGTACGCTTCCGCGCGCCGTGCGAGCGAGCGCGGATCGCGCTCGTAGCCCTTGCCGTCCGCCGGCTCGACGACGTCGCAGGTCAGAACGAGCGTCGACTCTTCATAGAACGGATCGATGAAGGCGGTGTCCGGATCCGGCACGAGCAGCATGTCCGACGCCTCGATGCCCTTCCAGCCCGCGATCGACGAACCGTCGAACGCGTGACCGCCTTCGAACTTGTCTTCGTCAAACGCCGACACCGGCACCGACACGTGCTGCTCCTTGCCGCGCGTGTCCGTGAAGCGGAAATCGACAAACTTGACGTCCTCGTCCTTCACGAGCTGCATGACGTCGGCGACGGTTTTACTCATAACCTCTTCTCCTGATTGAACAAATCCGGCGGACTGGGACCGCCTCGTTAAGCGAGCTGCTGAGCGCAGCGTTCTTTGCCGCGTACAACCGATTCGAACGGGATCTATGTAGCAGCTTCCATGCCATGCATGCGCCAGATCGGCGCGAAACGCGCGAGGCCGCGCCCCGTCAGGGCCGGGGCGCGCTCTTTCGGGGCTTCGGTGCGCCCGGACATTGCCAAAGACGCACCCATATTGGGCAATGTCAGGCTCCGCACACTCGAAAATCACATTTTTGGTGCAAACGATGCATTTTGCACCTTTTTGGTGACGATCGCACATGGCGACACTGCCGGCCGTCGTCGCGCGCCCGGCACGCTAGAATGTTTTTTTGATCCGCAGGAGACCTCCCGCCATGAGTACGCTTGAACAGCTTTACGCGCAGGCCGACACGCGCCGCGCGCAAGGCAACCTGAACTACGCGGGCGCGCTCTCGCCCGCCGAGGCCTTCGAACTGCTGCAGCTCGATCGGAACGCGCGCCTCGTCGACGTGCGCACCCGCGCGGAGCTTGATTGGGTCGGCCGTCCGCTCGTCGGCGATGGCCAATACGCGCACGTCGAATGGACTCGCTATCCGGGCGGCGTGCCGAATGCGGAATTCATCGACCATCTGCGCACGGTCGTGCAGCCCGATCAGCCGGTCCTGTTCCTGTGCCGAAGCGCCGCGCGCTCGAAGCTCGCCGCGGTCGCCGCCACGCAGGCCGGCTTCACGCACGCATTCGATCTGCTCGAAGGATTCGAAGGCGCGAAAGACGCGCAAGGACACCGGAAGACCGTCGATGGCTGGTGCCACCGCGGCCTGCCCTGGATCGGCGCATGACACGTCACACGCACCGCCGCCCGCCATCGTCGGGCCGGGCGATGACACGGCAATGACACGGCGATGACGGGTGACGCCGGCGCGGCCTGCATGCGCCCCGACGCGGTGCGGCACGACGCGACGCCCGTCGGCGCCGCCGTGCGTCCGGCCGACATCCCGCCAGCCGGTCTTCTTCTCTTTCTTGCCAGTCGCCGGTCTTGCCAGTCGCCGGCTTGCCGACCGTCGGCTTAGCTCAGCCATGCTGCTGCATGGCCGGCTCGACGATGTCGCCGCCGAGCAGATGCACGCCTTCGCGCAGCTTCACGAACGCGGCCGCGACCGCTTCCGGCTCGCCCTTCACGCCGAGATCGATGTGCCGGCGCGCATAGATTCCGCCTCTCTCCGCGTCGCCGACGCTCGGCAGGCTGAACACCCGCACGCCCGGGAAATCGCGCTCGATCTTCTCCATGAGCGGCGTCAACGTCGATTCAGGCAGCTCGAACACGTACAGCGAACGCTCCGCATGCGGCGTCGCATGGTGCAGGTGCGCGTACCTCGTGTCGAGCACCCATTCGATCATCGGCCACGCCATCACCGGAAAGCCCGGCACGAAATGGTGATCGCCGCACGAGAAGCCCGGAATCCGGTTGTAGCCGTTCGGGATGATCGTCGCGCCGCGCGGGATCACGCCCATGTTGAAGCGATGCTGGTTCTCGGGTGAATCGAGATCGACGGGCTTCGCCGGGTCCGTATGCGTTTCGCGGATCCGCTCCTCGATCAGCGCCTTCGCCTCCGGATGCAATTCGAGCGGCACGCCGAGCGCCGCAGCCGCGCACTGGCGCGTGTGGTCGTCGGGCGTCGCGCCGATCCCGCCCGTCGCGAACACGATGTCTCCCGACGCGAACGTGCGCTCGAGCGTCGCCGTGATCCGCGCGGGATCGTCGCCGACGTACTCGGCCCAGCCGAGCGCGAGTCCGCGCGCGCCGAGGAGCTCGATCACTTTTGCGAGGTGCTTGTCTTGGCGGCGCCCGGACAGGATCTCGTCGCCGATGATGATGATGCCGATGGTCATGCTTGCCTCGTCGATTCGATGGAAGTCGCGCTCGCGGCCGCCGCCGCGCGCTGGTCCTGCAGCGCGCGCAGGCAATAGAAGCCGAACCACAGCGCCGAGAACACCAGGATGAATGCGTACACCCAGATCATCGCGGCGGCGACGAACGGAAACAGCACCATCATCCAGATCGACGACACCCAGATGAAGGTCGGCACCGTGCCGAGCAGCCCGCTCGCGACGCCGATGCCGAGAAGCGGCCAGCGATGCTTGCGAACGAGCGCGCGGCGCTCGTCGACGCTCGCGTGCAGCGCGAGCGCGTCGTAGGTCATCACGCGGTACGTGAGCCAGCCCCAGATCACGGGCGGCAGCAGTGCGAAGAACGGCGGAATCAGCCACAGCGGCACCGTGACGATCAGGAGCACGATGCTCGCGAGCGCGGCCCACAGCGAATTGAACACGCTGCCGAACCAGCTGCCGCCCCGCTTCATCTCGAGCGACGCGAACTGGCGCTTCGACAATTGGGTCACGACGGCGGGCATCGAGAGCGTCGCGATCAGCAGCAGCACGGTCAGCACGATGAGCGGGATCGCGAGCGACACGACGACGAACGGCGCGACGACCGCATGCAGCTGCGACGCGCCGATCGCGGCGAAGAACTTGTAGAGGAGCGCCGTCAGCGCGAAGCCGTCGAGCGCCGCGCGCGCGGCGTCGACGAGCGGCTGCCACGCGAACCACAGCACGACGCCCCAGAGCACCGCGGCGACGATAAACGGCATGAAGGTGAGCCAGAGCATCCGCGGGTGCAGCGCACTCGCGAGCGCCCGGCCGAAGGAGCGCAGCAGGTCGTTCATGCGGGACGGATCATCGATCGGGAATGATGGGGGAAAGCTCGGCTAGGATAAACCACGCGGCGCGTGTGCGACAAAACGGGGCGGTAGCGGAACGGGGGGATGCGGATCGGAGAAACGCGCGCTGCTGCGGCGCTGGGTGACGGCGGCGGCAAGAATCGCGGCGGCTCGCGATCGACGGCGCAACGGCTGGCTGCCGGCCAACGACGCCGACGGCAACGAGATCCGGGGCGGAAAGCAATCCGGCATGACTTCCGTACGGCAGCCGAGGCGGCGTGCAATCCGCCGCGCGCAGAGAAACGGCCAAACGACGCCTGAAAACGTATACAACGGCGAAAACCGTCAAGAAACGAACGCATACCGCCACTCGGCGCAGCGTTGAACAGAAAAACGACAGACTTCGCGCCGCCGGCGAGCCAATCGAAAGACCGCGTCCTCGGCGGAACGCGCGACGCGGCATGCGAAACAAGCGACCCGCGTCGCGTCGCCCCAAACGAGCCGGCACGACGCCCCGCCCGCGCCGCGCGCCGCTTACGCCGAAGCCGCGCCGCGCGGCTTCTTCGGCGCGAGCCGCCGCGCGATCCGCATGAACGCGAGCCCGTGCTGCACCCAAAAGCCGTCGCCATACGACACGCCGTCGTACTGCTCGCGGATGCCGGTGGGCTCGGGCGCACGGTTCCACGACGCGGTCCGGAACAGCATGTCCCACCACGGGAACAGCACGCCGAAGTTGCAGCCGTACTTCGTGCCCTCGTGGCCGTAGCCGACCGCGTGATGGCGGCGATGGAACGTCGGGCTGACGAGCAGCCGCTCGCCGAGCCGGCCGAACGACAGCCGCGCGTTCGTATGCTGGACGCTCTGCACGAAGTTCGTAACCGCCGTCAGCACGACGAACTGCGACGGCGACACGCCGATCACGAGCGCGATCGCCGCGAAAAAGCACGCCTGGATCACGTCGTCGAGCAGGTGATTGCGGTCGTCGCACCAGAGCGACATCTGGCGCTGGCTGTGATGCACGGCGTGCAGCTCCCACCAGACGCCGATCCGGTGCTGCCAGCGGTGATACCAGTAGCCGGCGAAATCGAGCACGATCAAATAGATCGCGAACGCGATGATCGGTTTCGACGTGACGCCCGGCCACAGGTAGTCGAGATTGATGTTGGAAATCCCGAAGAGGCGCAGCCACGCCTGGAAGTTGTCGAAAAGCGGCTGCATCGCGAAAAAGAAGAACAGATTGAAGATGCCGAGCTTCGCGATCAGCGTGTAGATCACGTCGACGCGCGCCTCCTTGCGGTTCGCCCATCGCTCAACGGGACGCAGCGCCTCGAGCGGGCGCAGCAGCACGTACATCGCGACCACCTGCAGCGCGCCGACGATCACCCAGTAGAGCGCGTCGTACGTATCCTCGTCGTAGTCCATCAGGCCGACCTTGAACATCACCGGCTGCACGATATCGACGTACAGCCAGGTCTGCAGATCGGACACGAAGCCGTCGAGCGCGGCGACAATCATGTGCAGCATGAACCGCTCCCCCGCCGCGTCAAGCGCCGTTCGGCGCCGTCCACGGCGCGCGATCATAGAAATAGATCCCGTGCGGCGAACGGCCGACCGAAATCGTCTGGATCAGCTTGCGGCTCGGCAGATCGATCACGCCGACCTTCTTCGCGAAGCGGAACGTCACCCACAGCGTCTTCTTGTCGGCGGACAGCTCCATGTCGTCCGGGCCGGGCAGCAGGCCCGTGATGTCGCCGACGTTCGTCAGCGCGTTCTCGTCGATGATGCTGATCGTGTTCGCGACCCGGTTCGTCACGGCGACGTGCGTGCCGTCCGCGAGCGAGCGGAAATTGTGCGCGCCGTTGCCGGTCCGGATCGTCTTCACGATCTTCTGGTTGCGCCAGTCGACGACGGCGACGTAGTCGGCGCCCGTCATCCCGATCAGCACGTACTTGTCGCCGGGCGTGAGCCAGAGGCCCGCCGGCACCTTGCCGACCTTCATCTTCCACTTGACCGTCTGCGTCGCGAGGTCGATCGCGGCCAGTTCGCCCGACACCTGCAGCGTCACGAGCACCGTCTTGCCGTCCTTCGTGAACGCGAGGTGGCTCGGCATCACCTCGAGCGGCACGCGCTTGGCGAGCGTCAGGTCACGGCCGTCGTAGCGATAGATGTCGACGCGGTCGAGCCGCAGGCCCGCCGCGACGAACCACTTGCGGTCGGGCGAGAAGCCGAGCTGGTACGGATCGTCGATCCCTTCGAGCGTGCGCTGCGGCTTGCCCGTCTTCGGATCGAGGAACATCAGGCTGTTGGACACCGAGTTCGCGACGATCAGCGACGAATTGTCGGGCGTCGCCATCAAGTGGTGCGGCTCCTTGCCGGTGGGATACTGGCCGACGACCTGGCGTGTGTTCTCGTCGATCAGGGAGAGCGTCGCTTCGGCCGAATTCAGCACGATCACGTTGTTCGCGAAGGCGGCGACGGGCGCCAGCACGGCGGCGGCAAGCGCGAGCGTGCGGCCGAGGGAAAGGAAATTGCGCATGAAGACTCACGTCGTGGACTGGCGTGATTGTAAAACGCGCGAGAACGCCGCCGGTTGACGTCTCGCGCCCAAGTGTGAACCCGCGTACGCTGAACCGCGTTCAGCGCTGCATCGACTCCCACACTTTGTAGAGCCGCTTGACGGACACCGGCATCGGCGTGCGCAGTTCCTGTGCGAAAAGCGAGATCCGCAGCTCTTCGAGCAGCCAGCGAAACTCGGCGAGCCGCGCGTCCGCGACGCCGCCGCGCTGCGCGACCGCCCGCTGACAGTGCTGCGCGAGCGGCTGCAGCTCGGCGAACTGGCGCGCGTCGCGCGCGGGATCGGCCTTCAGCTTGTCGATCCGCAGCGCGACGCCCTTCAGGTAGCGCGGGAAGTGCGCAAGCTGCGCGTAAGGCGTGTCGACGACGAAGCGCTTGCCGACGAGCGCCGCGAGCTGGCCCTGCATGTCCGCGTGCGCGGCCGGAAACGGTTTCGCCTGCGCGAGCTTCTTCGCGAGCCCCGCGTATTCGGCGAGGATCTGCCCGACGAGCCGCGCGATCTCCTGCGCGAGCAGGTTGAGGCGGCTCTTGCCCTCGTCGCGGCGCGCGTGGAAGCTCGCGTCGTCGGCGGGCAGCGGATCCTGCAGGCACGCGCGGTCGAGCGCCGTCGCGATCAGCTGGTCGCGCAGCTCGTCCTGCGTGCCGAGCGACATGTACTGCATCGCCATCTCGCGCAGCCCCGGCAGGTTCTTCTCCAGATACTTGATCGGCTCCTTGAGCTGCAGCGCGAACAGGCGCCTGAGGCCCGCGCGGTGGATCCGCGCCGCCTCCTCGGGCGAATCGAACACCTCGACGTCGCAATGCGCGCCGCGATCGACGAGCGCCGGATAGCCGAACAGCGTCTCGCCGCGCCGGCGGATCTCGAGCAGTTCGGGCAGCTTGCCGAAATTCCAGGTCGTCAGGTTCTCGTAGAGCGCGGTCGCGCCGGCTTCGGCCGCCCCCGCGCCCGCTTGCGCCGCGGACTGGGCGGCGGCTTGCGAAGACGCGCCGCCGCGCGCGCCCGGCCGTGCGCCGGCCGCCGCAGCCGCCATGCCTGCGCCCTCGCCCGCCGGCGCAAGCGTCGCGGCGGCGGCGATCTTCTGGAAGTGCTGCTGCGCCTGCGCGCCCAGCTCCGCACGCAGTTGCGCGAGATTGCGCCCCATCGCGAGCTGCCGGCCGTGCTCGTCGATCACCTTGAAGTTCATGAACAGGTGCGCGGGCAGCGTCTCGAGCTTGAAATCGGGCGTCTTCATCGCGACCTGCGTCTCTCCGCGGATGTCGGCGATCAGCCCCTCGACGAGGCCGCCCGCGCCGAAACGCTCGGCGCCCACGCGCTCGACGAAGCCCGCCGCATACTCGGGCAGCGGCACGCAGTGGCGGCGCAGCTTCTGCGGCAGCGACTTCAGCAGCAACTGCACCTTCTCCTTCAGCATCCCCGGCACGAGCCACTCGGCGCGGCGCGCGTCGACCTGGTTCAGCGCGAAGAGCGGCACGGCGAGCGTCACGCCGTCGCGCGGCGCGCCGGGCTCGAAGTGATAGGACAGCGCCATCTCGACGCCCGCCATCGTCGCGCGCTTCGGGAACAGATCGGTCGTCACGCCGGCCGCCTCGTGGCGCATCAGATCGTCGCGCGACAGATACAGCAGGCGCAGCTTGTCTTCCGGCTGTCCGCTCTTCTTCACCTCGTCGCGATACCAGCGCTCGAACGCGACGCCCGTGTGGATGCCCGCCGGAACCGTCTGATCGTAGAACGCGTAGATCAGCTCGTCGTCGACGAGCACGTCCTGCCGGCGCGACTTGTGCTCGAGTTGCTCGATGTCGGCGAGCAGCTTGCGGTTGTGCGCGAAGAACGCGAGCTTCGTGTCGAACTCGCCGCCGACGAGCGCGCCGCGGATGAACAGCTCGCGCGCACGCGCCGGGTCCTGCCGGCCGAACGCGACGCGCCGCCGGTGATAGACGGTCAGCCCGTACAGCGTCGCGCGCTCGAACGCGGAGACCTGCGCGGGGCGCTTCTCCCAATGCGGCTCCGACAGCGACTTCTTCAGCAGGTGCGCGCCGATCCGCTCGATCCATTCCGGCTCGATCTTTGCGATGCAACGCGCGTACAGCCGGCTCGTCTCGATGAGCTCGGCCGCCATCACCCAGCGCCCCGCCTTCTTCACGAGCGCGGAACCCGGCCACAGGTGGAACTTGATCCCGCGCGCGCCGAGGTAGTGCGGCTCGTCCTCGGCCTTGAAGCCGATATTGCCGAGAAGGCCCGTCAACAGCGACAGATGGATCTGCTCGAACGTCGCATCGGCCTCGCTCAGCCGCCAGCCGTGCTCGCGCACAACGGTCAGAAGCTGCGAGTGAACGTCGCGCCATTCGCGCAGCCGCAGATGCGACAGGAAGTTCTGCCGGCACGCGTCGACGAGCTGCCGGTTCGACTTCTTGTGCGCGACCGCCTCCTCGAACCACGCCCAGATCTTCAGCCACTGGAGGAATTCGGAGCGCTCGTCGGCGAAGCGCCGGTGTGCCTGGTCGGCCTGCTCCTGCGCGTCGAGCGGGCGATCGCGCGGGTCCTGCACGGACAGCGCGCTCGCGATGACGAGCACTTCGCGCAGCGCCTGCTGGTCGCGCGCGGCGAGAATCATCCGGCCGACGCGCGGATCGAGCGGCAGGCGCGCGAGCTCGCGGCCGAGCGGCGTGAGCGCGTTGTCGTCGTCGACCGCGCCGAGCTCGTTCAGCAACTGGTAGCCGTCCGCGATCGCGCGGCCGGGCGGCGGCTCGATGAACGGAAACGATTCGATCGCCGACAGATGCAGCGACTTCATCCGCAAAATCACCGACGCGAGCGACGAGCGCAGGATTTCCGGATCGGTGAAACGCACGCGGGCGGCGAAGTCGCTCTCTTCATAGAGGCGGATGCAGATGCCGTCGGCGACGCGGCCGCAGCGGCCCGCGCGCTGATTCGCGGCCGCCTGCGAGATCGATTCGATCTGCAACTGCTCGACCTTGTTCCGATACGAATAGCGCTTCACGCGCGCGAGGCCCGTATCGACGACGTAACGGATGCCCGGCACCGTGAGCGACGTCTCGGCGACGTTCGTCGCGAGCACGATCCGGCGCGCGTTCGACGGCTTGAACACGCGCTCCTGCTCGGCCGCCGACAGCCGCGCGAACAGCGGCAGGATTTCGGTGTGCGGCGGATGGTGCTTGCGCAGCGCCTCGGCCGCGTCGCGGATCTCGCGCTCGCCGGCCAGGAACACGAGCACGTCGCCCGGGCCTTCGCGGCACAGCTCGTCGACCGCGTCGACGATGCCGTCCATCAGGTCGCGCTCCGCCTCGCGCGCGGTCTTCGCGCGGTCGCGGCCGGACGCCGCGCCCTCCGCGTGCCGCACGGCGGCCGGCCGGTCGTCGGCGATCGGCCGGTAGCGGACTTCGACCGGATACAGCCGCCCGCTCACCTCGATCACGGGCGCGGGCCGCTCGTTGCCGCCGAAATGGCGCGCGAAGCGATCGGCGTCGATCGTCGCCGACGTGACGATCAGCTTCAGGTCCGGCCGCTTCGGCAGGATCTGCTTCAGATAGCCGAGCAGGAAATCGATGTTGAGGCTGCGCTCGTGCGCCTCGTCGATGATCAGCGTGTCGTACGCCGTGAGGAGCGGATCGGTCTGCGTCTCGGCGAGCAGGATGCCGTCCGTCATCAGCTTGACGGACGCGCCCGGCGCGAGGTTGTCGGTGAAACGCACCTTGTAGCCGACCACTTCGCCGAACGGCGTGCCGAGCTCCTCGGCGATGCGGCGTCCCGTCGACGACGCCGCGAGCCGCCGCGGCTGCGTATGGCCGATCAGGCCCGCGCCGCCCGCGCCGACGCCGCGGCCGAGCGCGAGACAGATCTTCGGGAGCTGGGTCGTCTTGCCCGAGCCCGTCTCGCCGCAGACGATCACGACCTGATGATCGGCGATCGCGCGCGCGATCTCGTCGCGCCGGCCCGATACGGGCAGGCTCTCGGGAAACGTGATCGGCGGAACGGGATTCGGCGCGACGCGCGCGCGCGGCGGCCGGGCGGGCTGGGGGATGGATTCGGATTCACGGCGCGCGGCGCGCGGCGCGCGGTCCTGCGCGGGCGCGGTCCGCACAGGACGCGGCGGGCGGCCCGCCCCCGCGTCGGCGGGCCGCGGCTCGCCCGGCGTGCCCGCACGTTTTTGCGCGGGACTTTTAGGTACATTCGACATGGGGGCGCATTATAATCCCGCCCATGAATTCCCAAACCGACCTTCCCGCCGCCCAGCCGGGCGTCGCGCCCCAGCAATCCGCCGACGAAGCCGCCCTCCACGCGCAGTTCGTCGACTGGATGCGCTCCGTCGCACCCTATATCCACCGGTTTCGCAACAACACGTTCGTCGTCGGCTTCGGCGGCGAGGTCGTGCAGCGCGGGCTGCTGAACGCGCTCGTCTCCGACATCGCGCTCCTGCAGGCGATGGGCATCCAGATCGTGCTCGTGCACGGCTCGCGGCCGCAGGTCGAGGAGCAACTGAACCTGCACGGCGTCGAATCGTCGTTCTCGCACGGCCTGCGGATCACCGACGCGCGCGCGCTCGAATCGGCGAAGGAAGCGGCGGGCGAAGTGCGGCTCGACATCGAGGCGGCGATCAGCCAGGGCCTGCCGAACACGCCGATGGCGCACGCGCACATCAGCGTCGTATCGGGCAACTTCGTCACCGCGCGGCCGGTCGGGATTCTCGACGGCGTCGACTTCGCGCACACGGGCGTCGTGCGCAAGATCGACGCCGAGTCGATCCGCCACTCGCTCGCGAGCCGCAAGCTCGTGCTGCTGTCGCCGCTCGGCTTCTCGCCGACGGGCGAGGCGTTCAACCTGTCGATGGAAGACGTCGCGTCGGCGGCCGCGATCGCGCTGCGCGCGGACAAAATCATCTTCCTGACCGAAACGCCCGGCATCGTCGACGAAACGGGCGAGCTCGTGCGCGAGATGTCGCTCGACGCGGCGGCCGAGCTGCTCGACTCGGGCGACCTGCAAGGCGACGACGCGTTCTACCTGAAGCATGCGATCCGCGCGTGCCGCGGCGGCGTCGCGCGTGCGCACCTGATTCCGCAATCGCTCGACGGCAGCGTGCTGCTCGAGCTGTTCCTGCACGACGGCGTCGGCACGATGATCTCGTACGAGAACCTCGAGAGCCTGCGCGAGGCGACGCCGGACGACGTCGGCGGCATCCTGACCCTCATCGAGCCGCTCGAATCGGACGGCACGCTCGTGCGGCGCGGCCGCCACCAGATCGAGCGCGACATCGATCACTTCTCAGTCATCGAGCACGACGGCGTGCTGTTCGGCTGCGCGGCGCTCTATCCGTACTCGACGGAGAAGATCGGCGAGATGGCGTGCCTGACGGTCGCGCCCGAGGCGCAAGGCTCGGGCGACGGCGAGCGGCTCCTGAAGCGGGTCGAGCAGCGCGCGCGCGCACGCGGCCTGACGCGGATCTTCGTGCTGACGACCCGCACCGAGCACTGGTTCCTGAAGCGCGGCTTCGTGAAGGCGACCGTCGACGATCTGCCCGAAGACCGCCGCAAACTCTATAACTGGCAGCGCAAGTCGCTCGTGCTGATGAAGCAGCTCTGAGCGGCGCGGCGCGCCCTTCCCCCGGATCACGATTACAGGAGAGGTACACGATGGCCCGTATGATTCAATGCGCGAAGCTCGGCAAGGAAGCCGAAGGACTCGACTTCCCGCCGCTGCCCGGCGAGCTCGGCAAGCGTCTTTACGAGAGCGTGTCGAAGGAAGCGTGGCAAGGCTGGCTCAAGCAGCAGACGATGCTCATCAACGAGAACCGGCTGAACATGGCCGATCCGCGCGCGCGTCAGTATCTGATGAAGCAGACCGAGAAGTATTTCTTCGGCGACGGCGCGGACCAGGCGACCGGCTACGTGCCGCCGACGCAGGGCTGATACGCCGCCGCGCGGCGCGCGGCGCCGCTTCCGATTTCCGCACGTCGGACGAAAGCCTCGGGCAGCGATTGCTGTCCGAGGCTTTTTTGTGCGTACGCTTCGTCCGCCCGAGGCGGCGCCGCGGCCCGGCGCGGCGAGCATCCGGGACTTCGCGACGCCGGAACGTCGGCTCGCGCTCGTGGTTTTCGCGGCTTCGCGATTTCGCGACGTCCGCTCCGAAGATTGGCGAGGCTGCGGCATCCGCTGTTTCATCACGTAATCGCGTCGCGATTTCGCGATGTCGTCACCTTGCGAATCGTTGCTTCCGCCGGCGTGCCTGTCGGCAAACGCGGCTTCATCGCGCGCAGGCGTCGCGATCCCGCCATGTCGCCGGGCCGCGAGTCGACACGTCCGTGCACCGGCGAGCGTCCGGCAATCGCGGCTGGGCGACGCGATCGCGCCGCGCCGCCGCGCCCGCCGTCCTCGCCATTTCGTGCTGCACCCAAGATGCACCCCTCGCGCATCGCCCTCAAGGCTTCGCGAGCGCTCCGCTTCCCGCCAACGCGGTGCCCCGCCTGCCGCGCTCGAGCGTCGCGATGCACACGAGCGACACCGCCGCGAGCGCGCTGTAGAACGCGGCGAGCGGCCACCACTGGCCCGCGAAGCGGTGCGCGAGCAGCGTGCCGACGAGCGGCGTGAGCCCGCCTGCGAGCGCCGCGCACAACTGGTACGACAGCGAGATCGCCGAATAGCGGACGCGCACGTCGAACGCGGTCGACATGAAGCCCGCCATCACCGCGTACGAGCTCGACATGCACATCACCGCGATCGCGATGCCGACGACGATCGCGATCGGCCGGCCCGTCGACACGAGCGCGAACATCGGATACGGCGACGCGATCGCGAGCGCGGCGGCCGTCTTCAGGAAGCGCCCCGTGCCGACGCGCTGCGCGAACCAGCCGGACGCGAGCTGCGTGCCGAGCTGGATGAACGCGACGACGAACAGGCAATCGAGGATCAGCGCGCGGTCGAGCCCGAGCGTCTGCGTCGTGTAGTTCAGCATGAACGTGTTGACGAACCACGCGCCCGCGACGCCGATCACGTTCGCGCCGAGGCAGAGCAGCAGCGTGCGCCACGCGTTGCGCACCACTTCGGCGACGGGCAGCGCCGCCGTGCGCCGCTCCGCTTTCAAGCGCGCGAACTCCGGCGATTCGTCGACGCCCGCGCGGATCGCGAGGCCGACGACGAGGAGCGCCGCGCTCGCGAGAAACGGCAGCCGCCAGCCCCACGACAGGAACGCATCGTGCTCCATCCCGGAGACGATGCGAAACGCGAGCAGCGCGAGGATCAGCCCGGCCGGACTGCCGAGCTGCGCGAACGATGCGACGAACGTGCGCTTGTCCGCGCTCGCATGCTCGCTCGCCATCAGCACCGCGCCGCCCCATTCGCCGCCGATCGCGATGCCTTGCGCGATCCGCAGCACGACGAGCGCAATCGGCGCGGCCACGCCCGCCTGCGCGTAGGCAGGCAAGAGACCGATGCCGACCGTGCCGAGCCCCATGATGACGAGCGTCGCGACGAGCGCCTTCTTGCGGCCGATCCGGTCGCCGAGGTGGCCGAAAACGAGGCCGCCGAACGGGCGCGCAAAAAAGCCGACTGCGAACGTGCCAAACGACGCGAGCGTGCTGAAGAACGGCTCGCTCGACGGAAAGAACAGCTTGCCGAAGATGAGCGCGGACGCGGTCGCGTAGATGTAGAAGTCGTACCACTCGATCGTCGTGCCGACGAACGCCGCGAGCGCGGCGCGCGCGGGCTGGCCGACCGGCGCGCGGTCGGCGCGGTCATCGTGCTGGGATGTCATCGTTGTCTCCATGATTCTCGTCGGTGGCGCGACTCGCGCGCGCCTTTACCGTTTGGGCCGGATCGCTCCGGGTTCGGCCGTGCCGGACGAGCGACGCGGACCGTTCGGCCGAAGGCCGATCGCCTTCGGTCTCGCGGCCGCGGACTCGCCCGGCGCCGACCGTCTAGCCGCGGCCGCCGCTTCGTTTCGGCAGCCGCGTCTGTTCGCTCACGTTCATTCCTTCAATACGCCCGCCTCGACGAGCCGCGCCTGCGTCGCCGCATCGATGCCGAGCGCGTCGAGCACCGCGCGCGTGTCGCGGCCGAGCGTCGGCGGCGCGCTGCGGTACGTCGCGGGCGTGCGCGACAGCTTGATCGGCGACGCCGCCCCGCGATAGCGGCCCATCTCGACGACGAGCCCGCGATGCAGCGTGTGCGGATCGCGCGCGACCGAATCGACCGTGCGCACCGGCCCGCACGGCACGCCCTCGCCCATCAGCTCGCGCGCGAGCGTCTCGCAATCGCGAGTCGCGAGCCGCGCTTCGAGGCTCGCCTTCAGCTCGGCGCGATGCGCGCAGCGGCTCCGGTTGTCGACGAAGCGCGGATCGCCCACGAGCGCGGGCACGCCGAGATGCGCGCACAGCCGCGCGAATTGCCGATCGTTGCCGACCGCGAGAAAAATCGGCGCGGTCGCGGTGCGGTAGCTGTCGTACGGCGCGATGTTCGGATGCGCATTGCCGCTGCGCGCGGGCGTGCGTCCGGAGCCGAACCAGTTCGGCAGATGCGGATGCAGGAGCGACACGCCGCAGTCGTACAGCGCGATGTCGATCGACTGGCCGACGCCGCTTTTTTCGCGCTCGGCGAGCGCGAGCAGAATGCCGGCGAGCGCGTTCAAGCCCGTCACCATGTCGACGATCGGCAACCCGATGCGCGTCGCGTCGCCGTCGGCGTCGCCATTGACGCTCATCAGGCCTGCCATCGCCTGGATCACCGCGTCGTAGCCCGGCAGTCCGCCGAGCGGGCCGTCGGCGCCGAAGCCCGTGATCGCGCAATGGATCAAGCGAGGAAGGCGCGGGCGCAGGTCGCGCTCGTAGTCCATCCCCCAGCGCGCGAGCGTGCCGGGCTTGAAGTTCTCGACGAGCACGTCCGCGTCCTCGAGCATGCGCCAGAGGATCGCGCGGCCTTCGTCGCGCGACAGGTCGAGCGCGATCCCCTCCTTGTTGCGGTTCACGCCGGTGAAGTACCACGCGTCGTCATCGAAGAACGGCGGGCCCCAGCCGCGCGTTTCGTCGCCCGTCGGCGGTTCGACCTTGATCACGCGTGCGCCGTGGTCCGCGAGCGCCTGCGTGCAGTACGGGCCGCCGAGGACGCGGCTCAGGTCGACGATTTTCAGGCCGGCGAGCGCGCCGGACGGGGGGGACGTGGTCGTCGTCGCGTTGTTCGTGCCGTTCGGGTTCGGTGTGCTCGCGGTGCTCGCGGTGTTTGCGGTGTTTGCGGTGTTTGCGGTGTTTGCCGTGTTTGCCGTGTTTGCCGTGTTTGCCGTGTTTGCCGTGTTTGCCGTGTTTGCCGTGTTTGTCGTATGCGAGGTATTCGCGGCGTCTGTCTCAATCGACCCATGCGCCACGTGCGACGCGCGAGGCACGCATGCCGAATGCGATGCGTTCGCCGTATTCCGCGTCTCGCCGGCAACGCCAGAGGTGCGCGCCCGATCGATCACGCGAGCCGCGGCAGGACCAGCCTGCGCCCCGCGCGCCGCACGGAATTGCTTCGCATCGCCGCTCATGCCACGTCTCCCGACGCTTCGTCGAGCAGCCTCAGCGCGTCGTCGAGCGCGACCGGCCGATCGTGCAGCAGGGCCGCAAACGCATCGGCGTCGACATCGGCACGCGAAGGTGCAAGCGGATCGACCGGCGACAGCTTGTAGCGCAGCACGAGATGCGCGAGCGCGAGCCGCCGATAATCGGGGGCAAGCCACATCCCTTCGCTCGCGAGCAGGATCGCGGTCGTCGCGTGATAGAGCGCGGACGCCGCCTGCCGCACGAGCGCGTCGTCGCCCGCTTGCGCGACGCGCTCGATCGCATCGCTCGCGCGATCGAGCGCGTCGCGCAGACGCGCAACACTCGCGCCGGGCAGCCGCGCCGCATCGAGCAAGTCGAGCAGGAACGCACGCAGCGGCGCGAGCGCGCCTTCGCGCTTGACCGCCCGCGCGACATCGAGCGCGACGATGTTGCTCGTGCCCTCCCAGATCGAACCGAGATGCGCGTCGCGCAACACACGCGCGTCGCTCCACTCCTCGATGTAGCCCGTGCCGCCGCGCACCTCCATCGCGTCGCCGGCGACGCGGCGCGCATCGCGGCACGCGCGGAACTTGATGAGCGGCGTCAGGATGCGCACGCAGCCGGCCGCCTGCCCGTCGCCCGTATCGGCCTTCGCGAGCAACAGCGCGATCTGCATGAAAAGCGACCTCGCCTGCTCGGTCGGCACGAGCATCTTGACGAGCTGACGCCGCATCAGCGGCATGTCGATCAGCTTGCGGCCGAACGCTTCGCGATGGCGCGCGACGTGCAGCGCCTCCGTCGTCGCGCGGCGCATCAGCCCCGCCGCGCGCACG
Source organism: Burkholderia sp. BDU5 (assembly GCF_001522845.1). Taxonomy (NCBI): domain Bacteria; kingdom Pseudomonadati; phylum Pseudomonadota; class Betaproteobacteria; order Burkholderiales; family Burkholderiaceae; genus Burkholderia; species Burkholderia sp. BDU5. The sequence goes on from NZ_LOWC01000165.1 coordinate 109,358, forward strand.
CCGTTCGACAGCCGCGACATGTTGATCATGTCCGCCATCTGATGGAAACCGCGCCCGATCTCGCCGATCAGATAGGCTTCGGCGCCGTCGAGCGTAATCTCGCCGCTCGCCATCGAGCGGCTGCCGAGCTTGTCCTTCAGACGCACGATCCGGTAGCGATTACGCGAGCCATCGGTGAGCGTCTTCGGCAACAGGAACAACGCGAGGCCCCTGACGCCGTCGGGCGCGCCTTCGGGCCGCGCGAGCACCATCGCGAGATCGGCATCCGCGTTCGAGCAGAACCATTTGTCGCCGTACAGACGCCACGTCGCCGCGCCGTCGGCGGCCGTCTCGCGCACCGCTCGCGTCGCGATCCGGCCGACGTCGGAGCCCGCCGCCTGCTCGGTCATGAACATCGCGCCCTGGTACAGCACGTCGAAATCGCGCGACGCGAGCCGCGGCAGGAAACGCTCGACGAGCTCGCGCGAGCCGAAGCGGCGCAGCGTGCGCGTCAACGAATCGGTCATGCTGACGGGACAGCAGAGGCCGAACTCGGCCTGGACGAACAAGAACGTCAACGCATACTTGACGAGCGGCGGCGGCGCCTCGCTGCGATGGCTCATCGCCGCGAGGCCGAGCTCCGAATACGCGACGCGCTCGAGCGCGACGTAGTCCGGATGCTTGTCGATCGATTCGAGCGGCTCGCCGCGACGGGTGCGCGGATGGAGCACGGGCGGATGCTTGTCGGCGCGCGACGCGAGGCGGTCGAGCTCGTCGGACGCGCGCAAGCCGAGCGTGCGCAATTCGGGTTCGAGCGCGCGATAGCGCGCGTCGCCGAGATGCAACCGCAGCAACGCCGCGCAATCGGGATCGCTCGTAAAAAAATTGAGGCCCCGCGAGTCGGGGATGTTGGCGGCGCCCGCCGCGGGCGCGTTCGCTTCGACGGCTTCTTTCATCATGTTCATCGCTTGTCTCCTGGTCCGACGAGCGTAGAACTCCGGTCGATAGCCGTCCAATACAGGATTTATCCAGTACGATAAGCGTTGCTTATCGATCGACGCGAACGGAGACGAGATGGACCTGAAGCAATTGCGCTACTTCGTCGCCGTCGCGGAAGAACTGCATTTCGGCCGAGCCGCAAAACGTCTCTTCATCTCGCAGCCGGCGCTCAGCTTCGACATCCGCAAGTTCGAGAACGAGCTCGGCGTGCAGCTGTTCGCGCGCACGAGCAAGTCGGTCGCGCTGACGAATGCGGGCGAAGTGCTGCTCGGCGAGGCGCGCCGGCTGCTGCTGCAGGCGCAGGAGGCGCAACGTCTGACGATTCGGTCGGCGTCGGGGCTCGCGGGGCGGCTGCGGATCGGCTTCGTCAATTCGATGCTGTACCGTGGGCTGCCGTCCGCGGTGCGGCGCTTCGAGACGGACTATCCGAACGTCGAGGTCGTGCTGAAGGAGATGAACACGCACGAGCAGGTGCAGGCGATTCTGCGCGCACATATCGACGTCGGCTACGCACACTGGGGCACGTTCCCGCCCGAGATCGCGGCCGACACGATCTTCTCTGAGCCGTTCCTCTGCTGCCTGCCTGCCGCGCACCGGCTTGCGCGGCGCAAGCGCGTCGATCTCGCGGCGCTCGCGCACGAGCCGTTCATTCTGTTTCCGCGCGACGCGGCCCCCCACTACCACGACCTCATCATCGCGCAGTGCGTCAGCGCCGGCTTCAGTCCGGAGATCAGGCACGAGGCGCGCTTGTGGCAGACGGTGCTGACGATGATCGAGTTCGAGATGGGCGTCGCGCTCGTGCCGAGCGTGCTGCGCCAGGTGCGCAGCGAGCGGCTGCGCTACTTGCCGCTCAACGGCGGCGCGCTCGAATCGCACACGCTGCGGCTGCGGCGGGCGGACGAGCGGGAGCCTGTCGCCGAGCGGTTCGGCACGTATCTGGACGACGAGATTCGGCGGCTGCGCGGTGCGGCGAAGTGACGACGCACGCCGTGTCGAACAAACACTGTCGCGGACAAATAGAAATGTCCGGTTTTGTAGCAAATGAAATGTCCGCATGTTGGCGGGGGCGGCAAGCCGGC
>NZ_LOWC01000166.1:0-6032 GCF_001522845.1 Burkholderia sp. BDU5
CTGCGCGCTGCTCTCGCTGCTGGCACTGACCGGCTGCGCGTCGCCGTCCGGAACTGCACTGCAGCCGGTGCCGACGGCCTGCCCGGAGTTGCCGGCGCCGCCGGCGTGGGCGATGGTGCCGCCGCCGTCGCAGACATCGACCCAGCGGTTGCGGAGCGCGTTTTCGGGGTTGCCGGAGACGACCAGCGCGAAATCGACAAACTGAAGGCGATGCAGGGTTGGGTGTGCGCTGTGCGGCCGGCGACGCCCGGTTGCGGCAGGTAACGCCGCTTCGTCGGGGCGTTTGAGTGTGCCCACAGTGTGCCCCGAATGCCTGTGAATTGGCTAAAATGGGCGCGAAAGCGTAGCCGGCTAGTGGGTGGCTATCGCTTTAAGTCGTTGATTCGACTGCGCTTTCGTTCCCGTCTATTTTCAGACTACCGTTCTTCTAAGCCGTAGGTCACACGTTCGAATCGTGTAGGGCGGGCCAGAATTCTTCGCTTATTCAAGTATTTACGCTCTACACGCGTTCGCCCACATCCGACGGGTTGCAGGGCCAATCACGATTCACTGTGACTGGAGTGTGACCGGATTCTAGCTCCGGCTGCTCGACATCTGCTACCTCCCGACCCAAATTTGGTTTGCTTATCTGCGCGGCCTTACGCCACCCGCTCGCGCCTGCGCTCCCCGTGCGGGCCTGCGCATGTGCGCGTTCTGGAAGACGCGTGCGCGGGCGAGCGATAGCTCCATTGCAGCGCTGCGGATTGCCTCGCTGAGGCAGTGGACAAGGCGCATATGACAAGGCGCACGACAGCCCTTGAGACAGACGGGAGACGGTCAGGCATTCCAACGGGTAAACGGGTAGCCGAAAGGGCTGAGGAGGGCGCAGCGGGGCTGTGATCGAGCCTGAGCGTATCAGGTGCGGATAGCCCGGCACAAGCTGGACGCTTGTGCTTAGGCTCGCGTGCGTGCGCGTGTTGGCGGGCATCTGCTCGACCCAATACCGGCATGCACCCGCGATGGCGTCCAATCGGTCGTCGTGCTGAAGGGCGTTCTTGTCGCGCGTGATGTGCGCGATCTGGTGAAGCAGGGAGTAGCTCGGTCGCTTCTCCACGGGGTAGCGCTGAAGGGACTTCTCCTCGTCACGCGGAATGTCTTCGTTGAACACGAGCGAGCCGCGCGCGATGATCGGTTCGAGCACGTCGATGAGCTGTTCAGCCTTGCTTTGTGCTGAAGGCGTGCCCGCAGGCGAGGCAGTGGAGATTGTCGAGCACGTTGTCATCAATAGCACCACCGACAGCCGAACCGGCTGCACAGCCCGCGGCGCTGCCGACGAGCCCGGCGATGACCGCGCCGGCGAGGCCGCCGAACACGGTGCCGATCGGACCGGCGATCGAGCCAACGACCGCGCCGGTTTCTGCGCCGGCGAGTGCGGCGGCCATGCCACCCGTGGCTCCCGCGACGCTGCCGATTGTGCTGCCGGCCTTGCGGGCACGATTGCGCGTATCGATACACGAGGACAGACAACGCGGACAGCGGATTGCCGGATTGGGCGACGACGGCGCGGCGGACTTGGCCGCGGCTGGATCGGGCTTGCCCGGTTCGCCCATCAATGATTCGATCGCGTTATGCAGGTCGTGGCAGGCTTCGACCATAGGAGATGGGGCAGGTTCTTCGCACCGACCAAACGGCGGATAGCTATCGCCCGCTTCGGAACTGGCTTCATGCGCGGCGTGGACGACGTGATCGGGATACGGCGCGAACGCCTCCCATTCGTCGAATTCGTCGACATCGACGGAACGCGGGACGGTAGCGCTGTGAGTCGGCGGTGGAGCGACAGGCGAATGTGGGCGTGTCGGCCGGTCCATGGTGGAGAGCCAGTAGAAGCCCACCGCGAACATTGCGACGAGCGCGAGGCCCAGCCCGATCAGCACAAAGGTAGGGGGATCAGAGATCACGGAAACTCCTGAGCGAAGTGCGCCGGTCGGAAATGCATCGACGGAGCGGCCGTAGCTGGCCGTGTTCAGGAAGGTGATATGTGGTTGAAAGAAAGTTGATTACGGCTCGTGCGCGGATTTGACCTCGCAATTCTGTCAGGGATTTTTGAGATGTTGGGTGAGGTAATATTCGCGCCGATTGCCGGAGCCAATACCGTCGATATTTGCGACTAACCGAATACGCTGTTTAGTCTGCGTGGTTGGGATTGCCGGTCAGCGAGCTCGTCGCTAATACGAGTGTGGAGCGGCCCCCAGTTCGTCGCTTCTCGGCAACGCTTGACACTTGTTGACGCTGTTCTATTAGATTCCGTGCGATGTTCGAGGCCCGTGAGAGCGGATCGGACGAATCGCGAGTAGACCAAGATCATGAATAAAAACTATTATCGGCTGGTATTCAGCCGCGTGCGGGGTATGTTGATTGCCGTCGAAGAAACTGCTAATGCATCAGGTAACGCAGGGCGGGGCGAAATCGGTGTCGCCATTCGTTCGCCGCACGCATTCGCAAGATTCGCGCTTCGTCACGTGGCACTCGCGGTACTGGTTGCGGCCGGCGTGATGCCGATATGGGCCAATGCCCAGGTTGTCGCGGGCGGCGCGCACGCCCCGTCCGTGATCCAGACGCAGAACGGACTTCAACAGGTGAACATCAACCGCCCCGGCTCGTCGGGCGTGTCGATGAACACGTACAACCAGTTCGACGTACCCAAGCCCGGGATTATTCTCAATAACTCGCCGATTAACGTCCAGACTCAACTAGGCGGCATTATCGGCGGCAACCCGAATTTCCAGGCGGGCGACGCAGCACGTCTGATCGTCAATCAGGTCAATAGCAACAACCCGAGCTTTATTCGTGGAAAAATCGAGATCGGAGGCGCAGCCGCGCAGCTCGTGATCGCGAATCAGGCTGGCTTGGTCGTCGATGGCGGCGGCTTCATCAATACGAGCAGAGCCACGCTGACAACCGGCAATCCGAACTTCGGGCCTGACGGGGCGCTCACGGGTTTCAACGTCAACCAAGGTTTGATTTCGGTGGTCGGCGCGGGACTCGACACGGCCAATGTCGATCAGGTGGATTTGTTGGCCCGTGCCGTACAGATCAACGCGAAGGCTTACGCAAAGACCGCCCTAAACGTCGTCGCTGGTTCGAACCAGGTCGACTACAACACGCTGAGTGTCACGCCGATCGCAGGCAACGGCGCAGCGCCCACCATCGCGATCGATGTTAGCCAGCTCGGTGGTATGTACGCGAACAGGGTGTTTCTCGTTAGTTCCGAGAATGGAGTCGGTGTTGCGAACGCGGGCGACATCGCGGCACAGGCGGGTGATCTGACGCTGCAGGCAAACGGTCGTCTCGTGCTCTCGGGCCACACCAATGCGGCCGGCAACATGTCGCTGTCGGCCTCGGGGGGCATTCAGAACAGCGGCGTCACGTATGGCAAGCAATCGGTCACGGTCAACACTGGCGCTGCCGATCTGACCAACAGCGGCGCGCTGACCGCCCAACAGAACCTGACCGCTAACGTCGGCAGTCTCAACTCGACGGGCACCCTGGGCGCAGGCATCAACGCCGACAGCACGGTCGGCACGAGCGGCGACCTTAGCGTCACGGGCAACGGCCATTTGACCGCGACGGGGACCAACAGCGCTGCCGGTAACGCGACCTTCACCGGCAGCGGCGTCGATCTGTCGAACAGCGCGACAGCCGCCAACGGCAACCTCGCGCTGACCGCGACGGCGGGCGATGTGAACCTGACTGGCTCGACCGCCAGCGCCAAGGGCGCCGTGAACGCGCAGGCGAGCGGCACGGTCATCAACGACCGGGGCAATCTGTCCAGCGGTGCGGGTATGACGCTTGGCGGCGGCAACCTGTCGAATCAGGGCGGTCGCGCCAATTCGCAAGGCCCGCTGTCGGTGCAGATCGCCGGCACCGTGTCGAACCAAAACGGCATGCTGAGTTCCCAAAGCACGGCCGACGTTCGCGGGAGTGCGATCCAGAACAATGCCGGGCTGATTCAGAGCGCGGGCAAGCAAACGATTGCTGGCACATCGATCGACAATAGCGCCGGCCGGCTGATTTCCTTGAACGCGGACGGTCTGTCGGTGACGGCGACTGGCGCACTCACGAACGCGGCCGGCGCGAACGTGAGCGGCGATCCGGGCGGCGTCATCGGCGGCAAGGGTGATGTGACCGTACAGGGCAACACGGTCACGAACAGCGGTTCGGTGTCGGCCGACGCGAACCTGCACGTGATCGGCCAGGGCGTCGACAACGGCAACGGCACGTTGCACGCCGGGCAGACCGCGACAGTCGACGCCGGCAATCATTTTGCGAATGCCGGCGGCCGGGTTGAGGGCCAAAGCGCCGTGTTGAACGGCGCGACGCTGGACAACTCCCAAGGCACGATCAACGCGGCGGCGGTCTCACTGAACGGGGCGACACTGCTGAACCACGGCGGTACGGTCACGCAGAACGGCACCGGCCCGATGACGGTCGCGATCACCGACACGCTGGACAACTCGAACAACGGTCTGATCCAGACGCGCAGCACGGACTTGTTGCTCACGCCCGCTGCGCTGATCAACGACAACGGCGGTACGATCACGCACGTCGGCACGGGCACGCTGACGGTCGGCAACGGTTCGGGCACGGTCAGCAACAAAGCGGGCACGATTGCCAGTAACGGCCGAACCGTCCTGCAAGGCAAGACGATCGATAACTCGGCCGGTTCGGCGTCCGGCCAAACGGGTCTGAGCGTCAACGCCGCCGACTCGATCACGAATGCGAGCGGCAAGCTCACGTCGAATGCCAATGTCGACGTGACCGCAGGCGGCGCACTCGTCAACGACGGCGGCGAACTCGGCTCGAAGACGGCAACGACAACGATTGAAAGCGCCTCGCTGTCGAACCTCGACGGCAAGATCGTGTCCCCCTCTTTGACAGCAACCGTCGCCGGCTTGATCGACAACAGCCAGAACGGCGACATCGAAGGCAACCAGCTTGCGTTGACGGCCGCGAACCTGAAAAACCAGGGCGGCCACATCTCGCAATGGCAGAGCGGCCCGACCACGCTCGCCACCTCAGGCACGCTCGACAATTCGAATGGCGGCGTCATCCAGACCAACAGCACGGACCTGACGCTCGCGCCGGCCGCCTTGGACAACTCGAAGGGCACCATCACGCACGGCGGCGCCGGCACGCTGACGCTCACGCCCGGCAATGGCGCGGGGGCTTTGCAAAATATCGGCGGCACGATCGGCACCAATGGACAGGCCATCGTGAAGGCCGGCAGTCTGGACAATGGTAGCGGGGTCATCGCCGCCAAACTGGGTTTGTCGGCCACGATCGCCGGAGCGATGAACAACGCTCAGGGCCTGATGCGTTCGAACGCGGCGCTGTCGATCATCAGCAACGGGACGCTGTCGAACCAGCAAGGGCACATCGAGGCGGGCACGGCCGGCGACACGAGCACGCTGTCGATTCAAGCCGCGTCGATCGATAACACCGATGGCGCGGTGCACGACTTCGGCACGGGCAAGATGACCGTGCAAGGCGGCAGCCAGATCGTGAACAGCCACGCGGGCGGCGTCGACGGCATGGGGCAGATGACCGGCCAGGGCGACGTGACGATCGCTGCGACCTCGATCTCGAACACGCAGGGCGGCCAGTTGATGGGCGCGAACCTCCGCGTTCAGGGCAATAGCCTCGACAACTCCGGGGGGCAGGTCGGTAACGTCGCGAATGCCACGGGCGACGTGAACGTCGCGATGTCGGGCGCGGTGACGAATACCAACGGATCGATCACTTCGACGCGCGACCTGTCGGTAGCGGCTTCCACGCTGCTCGGCGGCGGCAGGTACAGTGCGGCGCGTGACGCGACGATCAACCTGCAAGGCGACTTCACGACCACGCCGCAAACGCAGTTCAACATTGGTCGCGACGTGACTTTTACGCTGCCGGGCACGTTTGCCAACAGCGCGGACCTGCAATCGGTCCACAACCTGACGGTCAACGCCGGCAACATCGTCAACACGGGCGCGATGACGGCCGGCAGCCTG
>NZ_LOWC01000167.1:0-73897 GCF_001522845.1 Burkholderia sp. BDU5
AAGCGTCAGGCATCCGCAGCGTCGCTACCCCGCAAACATCATCTTCCAAGCACGGCCACTTCAAACGCTCAATTCCAGAACGCCGTCGTTTAGTGTCGGATTTGGACCGGCGTTCACACCAAATGCGCAGCAGAGACGCCTCCTGCACATAGCCCTTCTTGGAGGCGGCGATTTCGCGATCGTATCGATCGAGCGCTTCCGCGAGCGTGGTCGATTCCGCTTCGGCGCGGCTGACAAAGACGCCGCGATCAATCTCCGACTCGATCAGCCGAGCCCAAGCCTCTGCTTCAGCTCGCGTGTTGAACGTCTTGATCTGTACCGGGTAGCCCTTGCGGCGAACACGGGCCTGCCACTGAAGATCGCCTCGACGAGTGATAGATGCCATTCACTGCTCCTCAAGTGTTGCGTCCAAGGCTTTGACAGCCCAAGTGGCGCAAAATTGGCGCAATAAATCGAATCTACCAAAGAAAAAGGGCCTAGCCATCGGCTAAGCCCTTGATTCTATTGGTGGAGCGGAGGAGGATCGAACTCCCGACCTTCGCATTGCGAACGCGACGCTCTCCCAGCTGAGCTACCGCCCCTCACCAACAACTAATAATCATATATCACTCAATCGGCGATTGGCAACAGGTTTGCGCCGGTTATTTCGACGGCGCGCCGGCCAGCACCCATTGGACAACCGAGCGCACGTCCGTGTCGCTCATCCGCGGGTGCGCGGGCATCGGAATCGCACCCCAGACGCCGGAGCCGCCGTCCTTCACCTTCTTCACGAGCTTCGGCACGGCCTGCTGATCGCTCTTGTAGCGCTCGGCGATCTGCTGGAACGACGGCCCGACGAGCTTGCGATCCACCGCATGGCAGCCCATGCACGCGTTGCTGCGCGCAACCTTCAAGCCGTCGCCGACGTCCGCGCGCGCCGGCGCGCTCACCAGCGCGCAGCCAAGCGCAGCGACAACCACACCCATCATCCGTTTCACGAACAACGCAACCCTCATGGCGTCCCCGCCTTCGGATTGCCAGGATGCACGCTCGTCGAATTGGAGATCGGCGCGGGCGCCTGCAGCGGCGTCGCGGTAACGCTCGAATCCGGCACCGCGCCCACCGTCGCACCTTCTGACGCGGGCGCGGCAGCCGCCGACGTGCCGCTCGCGGGCGTCGCAGCCTTCAGCGCGTCTGCTTCCTGCGGCTTGATGTATTGGAACACCTTGACGACCTTCTCGACGCCCGGCACGCGGCTCGCGACATCGGCGCCGCGATTGCCTTCGTCGGTCGTCACGAGACCCATCAGATAAACGTTGCCGCGCTCGCACACCACCTTGTAGTTGTTCGCGGAGATGCCCTTCTCGGCGATCATCGCGGTCTTCACGCGGCCTTCGAGGTACGAATCGTTCGCCCGGTCGGACAGCGAGCTCGCCGGCCCGACCACGAGTTCGTTGACGATCGCGCTCACGTTGTTGATCCCGCGGACGATCTCTTCAGCGCGCTGTTTCGACGCGTCGTTCGGCACTTCGCCCGTCAGCAGCACGCGGCGGTTGAACACCGTCACGTTCGTATGCGAGCCGTCCGGCAGCCCGTTGTTCAGTTGCGTCAGCGCCTTCACCTGGATCTCGCGATCCTCGGTCTGCGCGCCGAGCGTGCGGCGATCGGTCGCGACGAGCGCGCCGCCGCCCGCCGCCGCGCCGGCGACCGCGAGCACGCAGCCCTGCAGCGTCGCGGCAAGGCCGGCCGACAGGCCGATCACGAGCGTGGTTCTCACTAGCGTCTGTCTGACGCGGCTGTTACTCATCGACGGCTCTCCTTCGAATCAATCCTCGCCCAGCAGCATCGCGTCGATGCCGTCGCACAGGCAGTGGATGGTCAACAGATGGACTTCCTGGATGCGCGCCGCCCGTTCGGACGGCACGCAGATCTGAATATCGGTGTCAGCGAGCGACGCGCCGAGGTGCCCGCCCCCGTTACCCGTCAGCGCGACGACGATCATCTCGCGCTCACGCGCCTCTTCGACTGCGGCCAGCACGCGCGGCGATTCGCCGAGGGGGTCGAGCACGAGCAGCACGTCGCCCGTCTGGCCGAGCGCGCGCACTTGTTGCGCAAAGATCTGGCCGGCATCGCCGGCGGCGCCCGCGCGGCTCGCGTCGGTGTGGAGCGCAAGCCCCGGCAGGCCGGGCCGCTCGCGCTCGAACCCGCCGATCAGCGCGGCGGCGAGCCGCTCGGCCGCGGCGGCCGACGGGCCGTCGCCGCACGCGACGATCTTGTTGCCGTTCGCGAGCGCCATGAACATCGCGTCGACGGCCGCGGCGATCGGCAGGGACAGCGCATCGAGCGCTTCGTGGACGAGCGCAGCGCTGTCGCGAATATGTTGCTGAATACGTTCGACTGACATCGATTCCTAATCGGTACTACGCGCGTGGTCTATGTCGCGCGGCATCGTGAGTGCGGCGAGTTTACCGCACTCCGCCCTCGCCGCCCGTCCGTCGCCGCAACTCCTTACATCTCGACACAAGCTAGCCGGCGTCGTCGATGCGAAATGCATCGCGCAGCCACTCGAGCCGACCGCTTTCGAACGCGACGACGTCGAAGCGGCACGGGCTGACGCCGCCCGTTCGCGCCCAGAACGCGTGCGCGGCGAGCACCAGCCGCTTTCGCTTGCGCGCGCCGACGCTCGCCGCCGCGCCGCCGTAGCGGCCGCTCGTGCGCGCGCGCACTTCGACGAACACGAGCGTGCCGTCGCGCTCGCGCATCACGAGATCGATTTCGCCGCCGCGCACGGTCACGTTGCGCGCGACGAGCGCGAGCCCCGCGCGCTCGAGGAAGCGCTGAGCGCGCGTCTCGAACGCAGCGCCGACGACGCGCTTGGACCCGGCCGTCACAGAAAAGTTGTCGCGCGGCGCGGCTTTAGCGCCGTCCGCCTCCTGCCGTGCCGCGCGCGCGTGGCACAATGCGATGCTTCTTCCGTTTGCGCCGTATGCGGGCGCCTTTCGTGTCATGACTTCCCTCCTCGATCTTGCGCAGGCGCAGCAGTATCCGACGGGCGCCCTCTACGTCGTCGCGACGCCGATCGGCAACGCCGCCGACATCACGCTGCGCGCACTGCACGTGCTCGCGCTCGCCGACCGCATCGCCGCCGAGGACACGCGCAACACGGGCCAACTGCTCGCGCGCTACGGAATCTCGAAGCCGCTCGTCGCAGTGCACGAGCACAACGAGCGTGCGGCCGCGGCGAAGCTGATCGACCACCTGCGCGCGGGCGAGCGGATCGCGTACGTGTCGGACGCCGGCACGCCGGGCATTTCCGATCCGGGCGCGAAGCTCGTCGAAGCAGTGCGCGCCGCCGGCCACGGCGTGATCCCGCTGCCGGGCGCGAGCGCGGCGAGCGCGGCCGTGAGCGTCGCGGGCGACTGGGCCGGCGCGTTCACGTTCGCGGGCTTCCTGCCGCCGAAGCCGAAGCAGCGCGACGCGGCGCTTCAGCAACTGAAGGCGCACCCATACGCGCTCGTGTTCTACGAGGCGCCGCACCGGATCGTCGAGACGGTCGAAGCGCTCGCGGCCGCGCTCGGCGGCGCACGCCGCCTGCTGATCGCGCGCGAACTCACCAAGCTACACGAGGAGTTGTTCGAGGGCACGCTGGCCGAAGGGCCAGCGTGGCTGCGCGCCGACACGAACCGGCAGCGCGGCGAGTTCGTGCTTGTCGTCGAACGCACCCCCGAGGACGATCACGCCGACGACGAAAGCGCGCACGATGCGCTGCTCAAGCTGCTGCTCGACGAAGTGCCGGTAAAGAGCGCGGCGAAGCTCGCCGCGGCGTTGACGGGCGCGTCCCGCAACGCGCTGTACGCGCGGGCGCTCGCACTGAAGGGCGACGAGGAAGAGTAAGGATTCGCTGCAAAAGCGAAAGGGCCGCGCGAGGCGGCCCTTTTTCGTACGCATTCGGTCGACTTTCGGCCGACGCGACGCGTTCGTCGCGATTACTTCGCCGCGTTCGATGCGAGCGTCTCGTCGCGGGCGACACGCGCCTCTTCGGGCGACAGGCCCTGGATCTTCACCCGTGCGGTGCCTGCGTGGACGAGGCCGATCACCTTCGCCGCCGCGTACGACAGATCGAGAATCCGGCCGCGCGAGAACGGGCCGCGATCGTTGATCTTCACGACCACCGACTTGCCGTTCGCCTGGTTCGTCACGCGCACGTACGACGCGAGCGGCAGCGTCCGGTGCGCGGCCGTGAGTTCGTTCATGTTGAAGCGTTCGCCGTTCGCGGTGCGGCGGCCGTGGAACCCCTTGCCGTACCACGACGCCCGGCCGGTCTGGCGGAAGTCGGAAACGTCGGCGGCGTCGATCGGCTTCGCGTTCGCGAGCGATTGGCGCGATGCATCCTGCGAGCCCGCGGCGGGCATCGAGGCGAGCGCCGTGTCGAAGTTCAGCGGTGCGCCCGCCGTTTCCTTATTGTTGTTGGCCGCGCCCGAAGCGGCCGTGCGCAGCGCGTCCCTCGACGCAGCGCCTTTCGCCTGTTCGGCGGTCGGTGCGTTCGGCGGCACCGCGCAGCCTGTCAGCGCGAAAAATACAGCTAAAGTCCCGAGGTGCCTCGGTAATCGAAATCTCATCGACGTGTCGCCTGCTTGTACGGGTCGCTTTTTTACCGATGCGACCCGGACGGACATGCACGCCCCATCCGCGCTCGCGCGCGGGCGGCCTGCATCTGGCGCGGCTCACGTTCTGCCGCAACCGGTCCTGATTAGCTTTCACGTCTGGCGCAACCTGTCCCCGGCAGCCTGACCAGACCCCACATGCCGCCAATCGAACATGGCTTCCACGTTCGTGCGCGTCGTAGACTCAAACGCGCAGGAACGGCGGCATAGGCCTCATCCGGCGTCGCGGCAGCAGGGCCGCAGCGGACGCGTTGCGCCCGGCCGGACAAGACGTGAGCACCGACGAATCGGTACTGGATGCACCGCCGGACATCCGGCGGGCGATTGCATTGACGGTGTCACAAGAACCGAAATAAAGGGTTCCGAACACCCACTGACGACGTGGTCTTCCACGTACACTGGGCCGCATTATACATAAACGAAAACGGTCGCCTCAAAAACGGTGGGCTGGGACGATTGATTCTCTCTATGATCGAAACAATCGATATTGAGCTGCCGCGCGCGGCCGGCAATCTGCCCGGCCAGTACAATCAGGGGTTTTAACCGCCGCTCGCGCCATGAAAGTCACGCTCATTCCGGTCACGCCGTTCCAACAGAACTGCTCGCTGCTCGTCTGCGAGAAGACGGGGCGCGCCGCCGTCGTCGATCCCGGCGGCGATCTCGATCTAATCGAGCAGGAAGTCGTGCGGCAGAACGTCGAGGTTGAGAAGGTGCTGCTCACGCACGGCCACGTCGACCATTGCGCGGGGGCAAAGCGGCTCGCCGCGCATTACGGCGTGCCGATCGAGGGGCCGCACGAAGAAGAACGCTTCTGGATCGAGAAGCTGCCGATGCAGAGCGAGCGCTTCGGCTTCCCGGCCGCCGAGACGTTCGACCCCGACCGCTGGCTCGACGACGGCGACACCGTCGCGTTCGGCGACGAATCGCTCGAGGTCTATCACTGCCCGGGCCATACGCCCGGCCACGTCGTGTTCTTCAGCCGCGCGCACCGGCTTGCGATCGTCGGCGACGTGCTGTTCGCCGGCTCGATCGGCCGCACCGATTTCCCGCGCGGCAATCACGCGGACCTGATTCGCTCGATCCGCGAAAAGCTCTGGCCGCTCGGCGACGACGTGACGTTCGTCCCTGGCCACGGCCCCGTGTCGACGTTCGGCAACGAGCGCCGCACGAATCCGTTCGTTGCTGACGGGGTGGCGGGATGAACGTTGCGACGACCGTCACGAGCCGAGAAATCTACATCAGCACCGACGTCGAAGCGGACGGCCCGATCCCGGGCCCGCACTCGATGCTGAGCTTCGCGTCCGCCGCGTTTACCGAGGACAAGCAACTGATCGCGACCTTCTCCGCCAATCTCGAGCTGCTGCCGGGCGCGGCGCCGCATCCGGTACAGGACGCGTGGTGGAAGACGCAGCCGGAAGCGTGGGCCGCATGCCGGCGCGATCTGCAGGCGCCGGAGGCGGCACTCGTCGCGTACGTCGAATGGGTCGAGGCGCTGCCCGGCAAGCCGGTGTTCGTCGCGATGCCGGCAGGCTTCGATTTCACGTTCATGTTCTGGTACATGATGCGTTTCGCCGGACGCTGCCCGTTCTCGTGGTCCGCGCTCGACATCAAGACGCTCGCGTTCGCGCTGACGGGTCTGCCGTACCGCAAGGCGATCAAGCCGCGCTTCCCGAAGCACTGGTTCGACGACCATCCGCACACGCACATCGCGCTCGACGATGCGATCGAACAGGGCGCGCTCTTTTGCAACATGCTCGCCGACCTGCGCGCGATGCAGGCTGCGAAGCCGTCGGCGCCGCCGCTCGAAGAAGCAGACGATTCAGCACAAAATGCCGCCGACGGCCCGAGAAATTAGCGAATATCGCTCGTCTTAACCGCTTCGGATTGCCTTTCCTTCCACCCGCCTCTACCATTGGCAAATGTTGTAGCCGCTTTGGAGGCGCAGGTGACCCTCGATACCTTTTCGCAAAAAATCCTTCGCCTGTTGCAGCTCGACGCGCGCCGCTCCGTGCAGGAGATCTCCGATCAGGTAGGCCTCTCCAGCACGCCATGCTGGCGCCGCATCAAGGACATGGAGCAGTCCGGCGTGATCCAGCGCTACACCGCCCTCCTCGATCGGGAGAAGCTCGGGCTCCATATCTGCGCGCTCGCGCACGTCCACCTGACCCGCCACAACGAGGGCGGCGTCGAGCAGTTCGAGCGGGAGATCGCGACCTGCCCCGAAGTGACCGAGTGCTACAGCACGACGGGCGAAGCCGATTACATCCTCAAGATCGTCGCGCCCGACATCAAGGCTTACGACATCTTCCTGCACGAGCGGATCTTCAAGATTCCCGCCGTGTCGCAAGTGCGCACGAGCGTCGTGCTGCGCGAGATCAAGTTCGACACGCAACTGCCGCTCTGACGCGCGTGGAGCGTTGCGGGCGCTCCGGTGCTTGGGCGCTTCGCGCAACCACATGCAATGGTGAGCGGCGCGAGCCCGCGCGCCGCGCATAGTCCAATCAGAGCGGCCGGCCGACCGTCGCCGCGTCGCTCGACGCGAGCGCGCGCGAAATGCCGAGGCGCCGCGCGCCGAACCGGCGCTTCAACGCTTCGATGTCCAAACGAGCAGCCGGATCGCCGTCGGCCGCGCGCTCGCCGCCTGCGTACGCGTCCTGCGCGAGCGTGAGGTCGATTTCGAGCCCCGTGCTCAGATAGTGCAGGTTAATCGCGCTTGCCCGCAGCCCGGCTTTTTCGAGCATCGCCTCGATCTGTCCCTCGATCTGGTCGCGAGGCGGCAAGTCGAGCACCGCGCGGCGCGCGACGTCATGCTCCGGATCGACGTGGATCAGCGCGTCGAGCACGCGCCGGTCCGTGAGCACACGCGCCCGCGCGGCCTCCGCGATATAGTGCCCCTCGGAGACGGACATCATCGGATCGACGAGGATGTGCACGTCGACGAGCGCCGAGTCACCCATCTTGCGGGTGCGCAGATCGTGCACGTCGCGCACGCCGGGCGTCGACACGATGAGCGCGCGGATCTCGGCGGATGCGTTCTCGTCGAGCGCACGGTCCGACAGATCCTGCAGCGCGTCCCAGCCGAACGTCCAGCCCATCCGCGCGACCATGAAGCCGACGATCGCCGCGGCGATCGGATCGAGGACGCGCACGCCCGCCAGGCTGCCGATGATGCCGAGCGCGACGACGAGCGACGACGCGGCGTCCGAACGCGCATGCCACGCGTTCGCGACGAGCATCGCCGAGCGCACGCGCTGCGCCTCGCGCAGCATGTAGCGGAACAGCGCCTCCTTCGACAGCAGCACGACGACGGCGACCGCGAGCGCGCTCGCATGGACGGGCGGAATGTCTTCGAGATGCACGAGCCGATCGCCGGCGCGCCACAGCATCCCGACGCCGACCGCGATCAGGATCGCGCCGAGAAAGAATGAAGCGACCGTTTCATAACGGCTATGGCCGTAATTATGATCGGCGTCCGGTTTTGCGCCGCTGTGCCGATTCGCGAGCAGTACCACAAAATCGGAAACCAAATCCGACAAAGAGTGGACGCCATCCGCAATCAAAGCTTGAGAATGCGCAATTAGACCGACAGCCACCTGCAGCGTCGCCAGAATCACGTTGAGCACGATGCTGACGAACGTGCTCTTGCGAGCGACCGCCTGCTTTTCCGAGGCCAAGTCGTCGTTTGAAAATGTAGACATGAAATATCGGATGCGGCGAAAGATACCGCAATTCTATCAAGCGAGTCTTGAAAGCGCTCGAGCCCGGACCAAAAAAACAAGCAAAATCAATCGCTTATGAAAACACAACGCATTTTCATTTACAACTAAACATGACATTTATGTGACAAATGCCGGCCGCGAGCGCCGGCTTCCAAAACACAAAAGGCCACGCTCCCCTCGAGGGGCGTGGCCTTTTGTGTTTGGCAGGCAGGACGCGCTCAGATTGCGAATTGCTCGCGATTCTTGCCGGCGATCCAGCGAGGAGGCTTCCCACGGCCCGACCATGTCGCGCCGGATTCCGGGTCGCGGTATTTCGCCGCGACGCCGGCGCGGGGACGACCCGCCTTTCCGACTTTGCCACGACCGAGACCGAGTTCTGCGAGCGTGAAACCGTAATCGGCGATCTTTTGCTTGACGTCGCTCAATACCTCCGCGTATTCGCGCGACTTGGCCTCTTCGATCTGCTTCTCCAGCTTCTCTCGCTGAGCGAGAAGGTCCTTGTAAGAAGACATAAATTCCCTTTTATCTGACCAAATGGTGCCGATCTTCAGCCGGCTTGCCATCTTAACTAACGATGCCTCGGATAATCGGATCAAAGGTTAGCACAAAAAAGAAATCAGCGAATACCGTATCGCAGAAAATAAGCGTTGTATTTTGTGATTTGATTGTTCAAATTGACCAGCATCCGCTTCATTTGCAATTATTGCTAGTCTTACAAGCGGATTGGCTGAATTCAGTACATATTTTAAGCTCGCAAATTGCGCAATTGACCTGGGCGATCGAATTAGAAGTTTTCATGAAACGAAAGGTTCCACGGATTCAAAGCGTAGCCGTCGCCTTATCTCGTTTAATACGCCCGCAATGTGCGCAATCGCTCATAATCGGCCCCGCTGCTTTACGTAAACGAAACGGCCGCCGCCTCCCATAACGCCGCGGACAGCGCATCGGCATCCATTTTCGGCACGTCGAACGGCGTGCGCCGCCTCGATCCATTCAAACGCCAGTCCGCGCCGTAGCGGTCGACGCCGAGCAATTCGAGCCCTGTGCGCCGCGCTCGCGACGCGTCGTATTCGTCCCATAGCGCGCGCTCGTCGTCGTACCCGACAGGCGCGAGCGGATCCAGTTCGGCCGCGTCGAGCCAGCCCATCCGCCCGAATCCGCCGATATAGCGCAGCCGCTCGCACGTGAGCGCCCAGAACGTGAAATCGCCGAGCGCGAGATAGCGTTCGCCGTCCGGGTGATAGCGAAGGTAGCGCGCAGCGACGTGCGGATCGATGCCGGCCGGCTCGAAGCGGCCGACGAGCGTCGCGCGTTCCGCCTCGAGCACGCTGTCCGACGCGCCCGCCGCATCGCCCAGGCCGTCGACGACGAGAAACCCGGCGCGCGGATCGGCCGCGAGATTGCGCGTGTGCTCGGCGAGCCCGCTCACGAGCACGACCGGCCGGTGCTGCGCGTCGACCGCGTACGGCACGACGGTCGGATACGGATAGCCTTCGGGCGCGTGGGAGTGCGTCGCGAGCGTGCCGAGCGCATTGCGGTGTAGAAGATGAAGCGGCAAGACGGCGGAAATGTGCACGTGTGTGATCCTCGCATGCGGGGGTGAAACGCTCGGGCCGGACCGGCGTCCGTCCGGGCCGGGCGCGCCGAACGCGTCGGCGCGCCCGGCAGGTGCGATCGGCGGGCCCTCAAGCCAACGGCGGCGGCGCACGCCAAGCATGCACTCGCCGACGCATCGCGCGCAACCCGGCAAGCGCAAGCAAGACGCGACGCGCTCCGCTAGAATCTGCGCTGTTTTGCTAAACGCCGCGTAAGCTTCGCGCGCCGTTCCCACCCAATCTCCCCCTGATCTCACCCCGTCTCCCGCCGAGCCTTCCTTCCGTGTCCGATCAGTCGCCCGATCTCGCTTCGCCCGCCTCCATCCATCGCCGGCTTCCGGCATCCGCCCGCCAGCGCGCGCGGGCGGCGACGATGGCGCTCTTCTTCGTCGCCGGCATGATGTATGCGTCGTGGGGCGTGCACGTACCGACCGTGCGAGACAAGTTCGCGTTGTCGCCCGCGCTGCTGTCGTTCGCACTCCTCGCGGCCGCGATCGGCTCGATCGTCGCGATGACGACCAACGCGCGCTGGATCGCGCGCGTCGGCTCCCGCACCGCGTGCCTGGCGGGCGGCCTCGCGATGTCCGCATGCGGCGCGCTGATCCTCGTCGTGCCGTCCTACCCGCTGCTGCTCGCGGTGCTCGTGTTGTTCGGCTTCTCGATGGCGACGCTCGACGTTGCGATGAACGCCGAGGCGAGCGCGGTCGAATCGGCGTTCGACAAGCCGATCATGTCGATGCTGCACGGGATGTTCAGCGTCGGCGGAATGGCGGGCGCCGCTGCGGGCGGCGCGCTGCTGTCGGCCGGCATGGCGAGCGCCGCGCATCTCGCGTTCGCCGCGCTCGCGAGCGCGCTCGTGCTCGTCGTCGCATGCCCGGCAGTGCTGCCGCACGTGCCGCACGCCGATGCCGCCGCGGCCGGCGGCCCGCGCGCGAACCGCTGGCGTTCGACCCCGCTGTGGGCGCTTGGCGCGATCGCGCTCATCGCGCTGATCGCCGAAGGCGCGATGTACGACTGGGCGACTGTTTACATGCGCGACGTCGTATCCGCGTCGCCGGCGTTCTCGAGCGCGGCGTACGCGGCGTTCTCGGGCGGCATGGCCGCCGCGCGTTTCGCGGGCGATGCGGTCCGCGCACGCTTCGGCGCGCCGCACCTCGTCTGCGCGAGCGCGACGCTCGCGTGCGTCGGCATGATCGGCGCGCTCGCGCTGCCGTATCCGCTCGTTGCACTGGCGGGCTTCACGCTGATGGGCCTCGGCCTCGCCAACATGATGCCCGTGCTGTTCGCCGCCGCCGCGCGGGTCGAAGGCATCCACGCGGCCGAAGGGCTCGCGCACGTTGCGGGGCTCGCGTACTTCGGGCTGCTGTTCGGGCCGGTCGTGATCGGCGCGGTCGCGCAGGCGGCCAATCTTTCAGTCGGGCTGTCGATCGTCGCGCTGTGTGCGGCGCTCGTCGCGAGCGTCGCGCCGAAAGTGCTGAGCCGGCTGAAGATCTGATCCGGCGCCGGCAAGCCTCCGAGGCATTCGCCCGATCACCCGCTCCGCTTGTCCTCTTTCTTCCTCTCAAAAAACGAGGCGCGCACGCCTTTCGGCATGCGCGCCCCGCCCCCTCCGTCAGCCGCGCAGACGGTTACATCTTGACTTCGTCCAGGAACGTCTTCTTGCCGTTCTTGTAGTCGTACAGCGAAATCACGCCGTGCTGCAGATCGCCCTTCGAATCGAAGGTCGTCGTGCCGATCACGCCCGTGTAGTTCGTCTTCGGCATCGCCGCGACGATCTTTGCCGGATCGGTCGAGTTCGCGCGCTTCATCGCGTCGACGATGATGTACACCGCGTCATACGTAAACGGCGCGTAGATCTGGATCGGCTGGCCGAAGCGCTTCTCGTACTTCGCCCTGAACGCCGCACCGCCCGGCATCTTCTCGAGCGACGCGCCCGCTTCCGAGCACACGACGTTGTCGGTCGCATCGCCCGCCAGGTCCGACAGCTTTTCCGTGCAGACGCCGTCGCCCGCAAGGATCTTCGCGCGCAGGCCGAGCTGCTTCGCCTGCTTCGCGAACGGGCCGCCCGTCGCGTCCATGCCGCCGTACATCACGGCATCCGGATTTTCACCCTTGATCTTCGTCAGGATCGCGCGGAAGTCGACCGCCTTGTCGTTCGTCGCGTCGTGCGACACCACCTTCAGGCCGAGCGCCTTCGCCTTCTTCTCGAATTCGTTCGCGAGGCCCTGGCCGTACGCGGTCGAATCGTCGACGACGGCGACGCTCTTGATGCCCTTCGAGCGCGCGTAGTTGGCGAGCGCCGGACCTTGCTGTGCGTCGGTCGCGACGACGCGGTAGGTCGTCTTGAAGCCTTGCTGCGTATAAGCCGGATTCGTCGCCGACGGCGAGATCTGCACGATGCCCGCATCGCTGTAGATCTTCGACGCCGGGATCGACGTGCCCGAGTTCAGGTGGCCGACCACGGCGACGACCTTGTCGTCGACAAGCTTCTGCGCAACCTGCGTCGCGGTACGCGGGTCGGCCGCGTCGTCCTGTGCATCGAGCTGGAGCGTGATCTTCTGGCCGCCGATCGTGAGACCCTTCGCATTGATCTCCTCGACCGCGAGACGCGCGCCGTTTTCGTTGTCTTTGCCGAGGTGGGCGATCCCGCCCGTCAACGGTGCGACGTGGCCGATCTTGACGATCTGGTCGGCAGCGGCGTTCGTGGCGGCTGCAGCCAACAGCATAGCTGCCGCGCTGATCGGCAGCAGCTTTTGCATCTTGATATTCATGGAAGTCTCCAGTTTCAATCCAAAAAACGCCTTCACCGACGCCCCGCACCGATCCTCGTGTTCGACAAAAAATCACTGGACGATTCGCCGGCTGCATTGGTTTATGCACTTGCACCAATCAAGCGCGCGATGCACCGCATGCGGGGCGGCCCTCACGTGCTTGCGCGCAAGTGTAGGCGATCAAATTAATAAGTGGGACGTTTTTAGAGAACTGGGACGACTACCGATGTCGCGCTTGCGGCGAACCTGGTCCGATCGGCCGCAAACCCGCTAAACGTAAGGGTTTCCGCCAATTCGGATGAGGAAATGAAAGGCGCAATTAATGATTGGGAAAGCGATTTCAATCATGTTTTTAATCAATGTCTTCCGGTTGAAATAATTCGGTGAACAGAGCGTGTCGGACAACGCGGGCGGCGCGCGTTTTTGTCGCGCCGCCCGATTCGTCAGTCAACCGAAATAATGTGGCGCGAAAGCGTCGCGCGCCACTCCGAGTCGAGCGCATCGATCAGTTGCGCGGTCGTTTGTGCGGCGTCGCGGTGCTTGCCGAGCGGTGCGCCCTGGCCGGACCACAGCGACAGATACTCGGCGTCGCCTGCGCGCGCGGCTGCTTGCCGCAGCTCTTGCGTCAGCGCGTTTTGCATCGGGTACGGCGCGACCGAATCGAGTCGCTCGGTCAGTTGCGCCATCAGCGCGTTGCGGATGCCGCGTGCATGCCGGCCCGTGATCGCGCGCGTGACGGCCGTCGACGTGTCGTCGCTCGCGAGCAGGCGTGCCTTCCAGCACGCGGGGATCGCGCTTTCCGCGCACGTGAGGAACGCGGTGCCGAGCTGCGCCGCCTGCGCGCCGAGCACAAGCGCGGCGGCGATCCCGCGTCCGTCCATGATGCCGCCCGCCGCGAGCACCGGCAGGCCGGTCGCGTCGACGAGCTGCGGCACGAGCGCCATCGTGCCGACGAGCGCGTCTTCGGCCGAGCCGATGAACGTGCCGCGATGGCCGCCCGCTTCCGCGCCCTGCGCGCAGATCGCGTCGGCGCCCGCCGCCTGCCACGCGAGGCCTTCGGCGACGTGCGTCGCGGTGCCGATCACGTACGTGCCCGCCGCCTGCAGCCGCGCGACGTCTTCCTTGTCGAGCACGCCGAACGTGAAGCTCGCAACCGGCACGCGCGCGTCGACGAGCGCATCGAGCTGCGCGCGAAAGTCGGGCGCGTAGCGCGCGGGCGGCGCACCGGGCGGCAGCCCGAACTGCGCGCGCAATGGGTCGATCGCGGCAAGCGCGCGACGCACGGTCGCGTCGTCCGGATGCGCGTCGGGCAGCACGAACAGATTCACGGCGAACGGACGGCTCGTCGCCGCGCGCACCGCGGCGATCTCGGCGGCGAGCCTGTCGGGCGCGAACGACGCGCCGCCCAGGCTGCCGAGCGCGCCGGCATTGGACGCGGCCGCGACGAGTGAGGGCGTCGTCGCGCCGACCATCGGCGCCTGCACGAGCGGCAGGCGCAATTCGAAGCGGGCGGAGAACGGAGTCGGGGCAATGCGGGAAGTCATGGCGAATCCTCGAATGGATGCAGGGATGCGGATGCGGTCACGCGGGAGACGGGCGGGATCGAACGACCGATGCAACGACTGTAACCGCGCGCGACGGCACTGAAAAATGAATAATCCAGATCGATCCGATCGCGCGGCGAGAAGGCTCGCGCGAACACATCGGGCACGGGCGTTGCGCGGGCATCGCTCGGCACTGCATCGACGAAGGTTTGATGGCACACTGAGTCCCGCTTTTACATTCACCGTCAGGACCGTTACCGGTCCTGCTTTGCCAGGAGATCAGCATGGCTTCGCAATGGATCGACATCCCCGCAGGCAACGACGCGTTCGGCGGCTATCTCGCGCTGCCCAAGCGCGGCAAGGGCCCGGCCGTCGTCATCATTCAGGAGATCTTCGGCGTCAACAGCCACATCCGCTCGGTCGCCGACCAGTACGCGGCTGACGGCTACGTCGCGCTCGCGCCCGACGTGTTCTGGCGCACGCAGCCGCGCGTCGAGCTCGGCTACGAGGGCGCGGACCGCGAAAAAGGCATCGAGTTGCTTCAGAAGACCGACGTCGCGCAGGCGGTCGCCGACATCGGCGCGGTCGCCGCTGCGCTGCGTGCGCGCCCCGAGGTCGCGGGCAAGCTCGCCGCGATCGGCTATTGTTTCGGCGGGCGCCTCGCGTATCTCGCCGCGGCGCGGCAGCACGTCGACGTCGCGGTCGCGTATTACGGCGGCGGCATCCAGAATCATGTCGACGTCGCGGCGAAGATCGCGCAGCCGATCCTCTTCCACTACGCGGGCCACGACCAGTCGATCCCGCTCGATGCTGTCGACAGCGTGAAAGCCGCGTTCGCCGGCCGCGCGAACGCCGAGTTCCACCTGTACCCGGATGCGCAGCACGGCTTCAACTGCTCGGATCGCGCGACGTACGACCAGCGCGCGGCGGCGCTCGCGCACGGCCGCACGCTGACGTTCCTCACCGAACATCTGTAAGCTGCATGCAATCGCCGCGCCCGCGCGCGATGCGCGGGCGCGGGCGCCGCTTCACCCGTTCCGAATTCCGCATTCCGAATTCCGAATCGGTAGCCGCTCGTCACCACGGGAGATGACCGTGCAGTCCGACTATCTGTCTCACGACGCAATCGGTCTCGCGCAGCTCGTCGCGCGGCGCGAAGCCAGCGCGCGCGAGCTGCTCGATGCCGCGATCGGCCGCGCGGAAGCGCTCAATCCGGCGCTCAACGCGATCGTGCTGAACGACTACGCAGCCGCGCGCGACCGCGCGACGAATGGCGCGCTCGACGGGCCGCTCGCCGGCGTGCCGTATCTCGTCAAGGATCTCGGCTCCGCGGTGGGCGGGCTGCCGCTGTCGCTCGGCAGCCGCCACTATCGCCACTACGTGCCGGCCGAAGATTCGCCGCTCGTCGCCCGGACGAAGGCGGCCGGGCTCAACATCTTCGGCAAGACCAACACGTCCGAACTCGGGCAGATGCCGTACACCGAGCCCGCGCTGTTCGGCGCGTGCCGCAACCCTTGGAATCTCGATCACACGCCAGGCGGCTCCAGCGGCGGCTCCGCGGCGGCCGTGGCCGCGGGCATCGTGCCGCTCGCGCACGCGTCCGACGGCGGCGGCTCGATCCGGATTCCCGCGTCGTGCTGCGGGCTGTTCGGCTTCAAGCCGTCGCGCGATCCGGCGCTCGCGCCGTGGCCCGTGCCGGGCGAAATCGTCGTCGAGCATGCAGTCTCGCGCAGCGTGCGCGACAGCGCGCTCCTCCTCGACATCACGACGGGACGGGCCGCACCGGGCCGGCTCGATGCCGCCGGCGCGCCCGACGCGTACCTCGGCGCGCTCGACGCGCCACCGCCCGCGCTCAAGATCGGCTATGTGACGGACCCGATGCTCGCGCCGGCGCTGTCCGCCGACGTGCTCGACGCGCTCGACGGGGCTGCGTCGCTTGCCGCGTCGCTCGGGCATATCGTCGAGCCGACGTCGCTCAATCTCGACTTCGCGCAGGTCAACGAAGTGTTCCTGACGATCTGGGCGACGATCGCCGACGAGCTCGTGCTCGGCGCGGAAAACATCACCGGACGCAAGCCCGCGCGCGCCGAATTCGAGCCCGCGACCTGGGCGATGGCGCAGGTCGGCCGCCGGCTCGCGCGCGAGCGGCTGCCGCACATGCTCGAGCTGCAGCGGCAGATCACCGCGCGCGTCGCGGGCCTCGTATCGCGCTACGACGTGATCTTGTGCGCGACGCTTGCCGCGCCGCCGATCAAGATCGGCGAGATGCAGCCGACGCCGTTCGAGACGCGGCAGATGGAGATGCTCGGCGTGCTGCCGGTGAAGCCGCTGCTGAAGCGGATGCTCGCGGAGGCGTCGCAGAAGGCGTTCGCGTGGGCGGGCTGCACCGAGCTCTTCAATCTGACCGGGCAGCCGGCGATGTCGGTGCCGCTGCATTGGACGCCGCGCGGATTGCCGGTCGGCGTTCAGTTCGTCGCGCGCCACGGCGACGACGCCCGGCTCTTCAAGCTCGCGCGCCAGCTCGAGCTCGCGCGCCCGTGGTTCGACAAGCGGCCGCCGCTCGTTCGCGCGCAGGCATGAACGGCGTGCAGTGGCGCGGCGGCGCTTCGTTGCGCGCCGCGCCTGTCGATCGAACACGGAAATTCGGGCAAAAAAAGAGGCGAAACCGAAAGGTTTCGCCTCGTCGTACTCGCTGACGCGCCGCCTGCGCGCCAGCCGGCGTCAGAGACCCAGCCGCTCGCAGACGAGCTTCGTCGCCGCCGCGCCGTTCAGCGTGTAGAAGTGCAGACCGGGCACGCCCGCGTCGATCAGTCGCCGGCAAAGACCCGTGACGACGTCCGCGCCGAATGCGCGGATCGAGTCCTTGTCGTCGCCGAAGCTCTCGAGCCGGCGCGCGACCCAGCGCGGCACTTCCGCGCCGCACATCTCGGAAAAGCGCATGAGCTGCGAGAAGTTCGTGATCGGCATGATGCCGGGCACGATCGGCACGTCGACGCCGAGCTTCGCCGCGTCTTCGACGAAGCGGAAGTACGCGTCCGCATTGTAGAAGTACTGCGTGATCGCGGCGTTCGCCCCCGCCTTCACCTTGCGCACGAAGTTCTCGAGATCGGCCTTCGGCGAGCGGGCCTGCGGGTGGTACTCCGGATAGGCGGCGACTTCGATCCGGAACCAGTCGCCGTGCTCGGCGCGGATGAAGCTGACGAGCTCGGACGCATAGCGCAGCTCGCCCACCTCGCCCATGCCGGAAGGCAAATCGCCGCGCAGCGCGACGATGTGGCGGATGCCGTGCGAGCGGTACTGGTCGAGAATCGCGCGCAGGCTGTCCTTCGACGAGCCGATGCAAGACAGGTGCGGCGCGGCTTCGAGCCCCGCCTTCTGCATGTCGAGCACGGTGTCGAGCGTGCCTTGCTGTGTCGAGCCGCCCGCGCCGAACGTGACGGACACGAATTTCGGCTTGAGCGGCGCGAGCTGCGCGCGCGTCGCGCGCAGCTTGTCGACGCCTTCCGCCGTCTTCGGCGGAAAGAATTCAAAGGAAAGTTCGATCGGGTTCATGATTCAGGGATCACCCCGTCAGCCGATGTTGCGCTGACCGAAGATCAGGGCGGACAGCAGCCATGACACGATGCTGTACAGGATCGAACCGAAGAATGCGGACCAGAATCCCGACACTTCGAAACCCTTCAGCAGCGACGCCGCGAGCCAGAAGCACAGCGCGTTCACGACGAGGATGAAGAGGCCGAGCGTGACGATCGTCACGGGCAGCGTGAGCAGGATCAGGATCGGCCGGATCACCGCATTGATGAGGCCCAGCACGACCGCGACGATGAGCGCCGTGCCGAAGCTCTTGATGTGGATCGACGGCACGAGGTACGTGATGATCAAGAGCGCGAGCGCGTTGATGATCCAGGTCAGGATGACGGTCATGTGAAGCTCCTTCTGCGGTTGACGATCCGGCCGGGTGCGGCCGCCCCGGAAGATGAGAACGCGCGACGCGTCGGGCGGCGCACTTCGCCCGCCGACGCGCCGCGCGCGGCGGACGTCAGGCGAGCGGCCGCCCGGCGCCCGCGCGCCGGGTACGGATCAAGATATCAGTAACGATAGTGATCCGGCTTGAACGGGCCCGCCTTCGGCACGCCGATGTACGACGCCTGATCGTCGGACAGCTCGGAGAGCTGCGCGCCGATGCGCGCGAGGTGCAGGCGCGCGACCTTCTCGTCGAGATGCTTCGGCAGCACGTACACCTTGTTCTCGTACTGCTCGCCGCGCACGAACAGCTCGATCTGCGCGAGCGTCTGGTTCGCGAACGAGTTCGACATCACGAACGACGGGTGGCCGGTCGCGCAGCCGAGGTTCACGAGGCGGCCTTCCGCCAGCAGGATCACGCGCTTGCCGTCCGGGAAGATGATGTGGTCGACCTGCGGCTTGATGTTTTCCCACTGGTACTGACGGGTCGACGCGACGTCGATTTCCGAATCGAAGTGGCCGATGTTGCAGACGATCGCGTTGTGGCGCATCGCCTTCATGTGATCGTGGCCGATCACGTGGAAATTGCCGGTCGCCGTCACGAAGATGTCTGCCTTGTCGGCCGCGTATTCCATCGTCACGACGCGGTAGCCTTCCATCGCCGCCTGCAGCGCGCAGATCGGATCGATTTCCGTGATCCACACGGTAGCTCCAAGGCCGCGCAGCGATTGCGCGCAGCCCTTGCCCACGTCGCCGTAGCCCGCGACCACCGCAACCTTGCCCGCGATCATCACGTCGGTCGCGCGCTTGATGCCGTCGACGAGCGACTCGCGGCAGCCGTACAGGTTGTCGAACTTCGACTTCGTCACCGAATCGTTCACGTTGAACGCCGGGAACGGCAGGCGGCCGTCCTTTTCCATCTGATACAGGCGGTGCACGCCCGTCGTCGTCTCTTCGGTGACGCCCTTGATGTGCGCGAGGCGCTTCGAGTACCAGTTCGCGTCGATGTCGAGGTGGCGCGCGATCGACTTGAAGAGCGCGACTTCTTCCTCGTTGGTCGGCTTGGCGATCGCCGAGCGGTCCTGCTCGGCCTTCGCGCCGAGGATGAGGAGCAGCGTCGCATCACCGCCGTCGTCGAGGATCATGTTCGCGAACTCGCCGTTCGGCCATTCGAAGATGCGGTGCGAGAACTCCCAGTACTCGTCGAGCGACTCGCCCTTGAACGCGAAGACGGGCGTGCCGGCTTCGACGATCGCGGCCGCCGCGTGATCCTGCGTCGAGAAGATGTTGCACGACGCCCAGCGGACGTCGGCGCCGAGCGCCTTCAGCGTCTCGATCAGCACGCCCGTCTGGATCGTCATGTGCAGCGAACCCGCGATGCGCGCGCCCTTGAGCGGCTGCTGCGCCTTGTATTCGTCGCGGATCTGCACGAGGCCGGGCATCTCGGTCTCGGCGATGTTCAGCTCCTTGCGGCCCCAGCCGGCAAGCGCGATATCGGCGACGACGTAATCTTGCGAGGAATTGGAATCGATGACAGCGGCGTTCATCACGCCCTCCTTTCTAAAAAAGTTCTAGAAAATTGTGACGTGAGCGCCGTTCAAGTAAGCGGCCGGCATCGGCAGGAACGATCGCCGCTACGCGACGATACTGCGCCGACACACCGCTCGGTTGACCATTTCCGAGCCTGGCGGGCGGGGCCCGTCGCAACGCTCCTCGGAAACGAGGTGGGATTGTAGCAAATCGAGACGAAATTTTCCTATCGGGCGGGCCGGCCGCTCGCGCGCGGCATTTCGTCCGGCTTCGTCGGCGCGCTTTCCCGTTTCGCGCCCGATCGTCGCACGGACGGCTCAGCTCTCCGTGCCGACCCACGTCTGCTCGCGCAGCTTCGCGCGTAGCCGCGCGACCGCCTGGCTGTGCAGCTGGCATACGCGCGACTCGCTCACTTCGAGCACCGCGCCGATCTCGCGCAGGTTCAGGCCGCGCTCGTAGTACAGCGACATCAGCAGCTTCTCGCGCTCGGGCAGGTGCTCGATCGCATCGACGAGCGCGCTGCGCAGATGACCGTCGAGCAGCGCGGACAGCGGATCGGCGTGGTCGGCGCGGTAGCGGTCGAGGAACGGCTCGTCGTCGGCCGAGCGGTCGAAATCCTCGTAATAGACAAGCTGGCTGCCGTGCAGATCCTGCAGCATCGACTGGTATTCGCCGAGCGGCATCTGCAGATGCGCGGCGACCTCCGTTTCGTTCGCCGAGCGGCCGAGCCGCTGCTCGACCTGGTGAACCGCGTGCTCGACTTCGCGCGATGTCTTGCGCAGGCTGCGCGGCAGCCAGTCGTTGCTGCGCAGCTCGTCGAGCATCGCGCCGCGGATTCGCTGCGTCGCGTAGGTCTCGAATTGCGCGCCCTGATCTTCCTTGTAACGGCTCGCCGCGTCGAGCAGGCCGATCATGCCGGCCTGGATCAGATCGTCGAGGTCCACGCTCGCCGGCATCTTCGCGACGAGCTGCAGGCCGAGACGACGCACGAGCGGCGCGTATTGCGTCAGCACTTCGTCCTGGGAAATCTTGCCTTGAGCGTTATACATCGTGCCCTCTCTTCGTCGTGGCGTTCAGGCGGCATGAGCCGCACCCCGTTCAAACGCCGAACTTCCCGTCCGGACCCGGCCGACGCCCGGACCCGGGCGCATCGGCCAATACAGCAGATCGGCAGCGATCTGCCGGTAATCGCGCGCCGCCGCCGCCGACGGAAACGCGTCCACCACCGTGTGCGCGAGTCCGTGCGCGCGCTCGATCAGCGTATCGGCGGCGACGCATCCGGCGTCCGACAGCGACACCCGCAGATAGCGGCTCGCGACGCCCGCGAGGTTCTCGTACGCGGCCTTCGCGTCGGCGGCGCTCTGCACGTGATTCGTCAGCACGCGGAACTGCGCGAGCGCATGCGCGTAATGCAGCCGCTTCATGCACGCGTACGCCTCGGTGATCGCCGACGCCGACACGCGCGTGACGACGAGCACGTCGTGCGCGTCGCGCGCGAGCGCCGACAGCGCGCCGTTCGCGTCGAGCTGCGCGTCGATCAGCACGATGTCCGCCGCGCCGTCGCCGAGCGTCGCGAGCTGCGTCTCGCTGTAGCCGCCGCGCGCGAGCCGCGACGCCTCGCATATCGCGAATCCGAGCTCGTGCCGCACCGGCTCGCCGCCGCGCAACCACGAGCCGCACAGCGTCGCCGAGATCGAGCGGACGTTCGCGCGCTCGTCGACGACGAGCACGTCCTTGCCGAGCGCGGTCAGCGCCGCGGCGAGATTCGCGACCGTCGACGTGCAGCCGACGCCCGACGGTCCGCCCGTCACCGCGACGACGCGCGACGCGCGTCCGGCGAGCAGGCGCCGCAATCCTTCGGCCTGGTCGGTGATGCGTTTATCCAAAGCGGACCTCGTGCAGTTCGTTGCCGGCGCGCACGCTCAACGCGGACAGCATCGCCGGAAGATCGTCGTCGTGCGGCACGAACGGCGAATCCTCGCGCGGCGCGCAGAACGCGCTCTTCAGCAGGAATTTCTTCGTCGCGACGTACAGGTTCTCGGGTACTTTCTGGCCGGTCGACACGTAGTGCACCGGCAGCTTGTAGCGGATCACCGTGTCGAGCACGCCGCCCAGGTTGCTCGCCTCGTCGAGCTTCGTCAGGATGCAGCCCGCGAGATCGGGCAGGGCCGCTTTAGGCTGGCCGGCCGCGCTGCGGTACGCCTGCACGACTTCGTTCAGCGTGTCGCCGTGGCTCGTCGCGTTCAGCAGCAGCAGGCGCTGCACCGGCGTGTCCGCGCCGTGCAGCATCGCGATCTGGTCGGACACCGTGCGGTCGCGCTGGCTCATGCCGATCGTGTCGATCAGCACCATGTGCTTGTTGCGCAGCTCGGCGAGCGCGAGCTGCAGATCGCCGCCATCCTTCACCGCGTGCACCGGCACGCCGAGAATCTTGCCGAAGATGCGCAGTTGCTCGTGGCCGCCGATCCGGTAGCTGTCCGTCGTCAAGAGCGCGACCTTGCTCGCGCCGAAGCGCATCACGCAGCGCGCCGCGAGCTTCGCGGTCGTCGTCGTCTTGCCGACGCCCGTCGGCCCCATCAGCGCGAACACGCCGCCGCGCTCCATCAGCGCGTCCTCGCTGTCGAGCACGGGCAGGTTTGCCGCGAGCACCGTGTGCGCCCAGTCGGCCGCCGCGTCGAGCGTGTCGTAGCCTCCGCCTTCCGGCAGGTTGTCGACGACCATCCGCACGAGCTGCGCGGAGAAGCCCGCCGCGAACAGATATTTGGTCAGCGCGCCGTGCACCGGATTGCGGCGCTGGCGCTCGTTCCACATCAGGCCCGCGAACTGTTCTTCCATCAGCTCGCGCAGCGAGCCGAGCTCCTGCATCACCGTGTCGTTGACGATGCGCTCGATGCGCGCCTTCACCGCGTCCGCGACGACGGTCGCCGTGTCTTCAGGCAGGCGCAGCGCCGCGGCCCCCGACGTTGACGCATCGTCGGCCGGCAGCCGGCGCACGGTGTTGCGCACGATGTCGCGCGCCCATTCGGGCGGCTCGTCGGCGGCCGCGCGCTCGCGCGGCGCATGCGGGGCAGCCGTCGCCGCGCGCGGACGCGCGACGAGTTCCTCGTGCTGCTTCGTCAGCCGCTTCGCATGCTCGACGAGCCACGGTGCAGGCTCGGACGGCGCAGAGGCCGGCTGCGCGACGGCGGCCGGCGCATCGTCGTCGGCTGCCGCATCGACGCTCGCGCCGAACACCGACGAGAACACGTCGGGGATGCCGCCCGCCGCGTAAGGATTCGCGGCGGCGCGCAGCGCCGACGCGTTCGCCGAAGGAAAGATGACCGAGGCGGCGGGCGACGCGAACGACGGCGCTGAAGACGGATACAGCGCCGGCTGGCGCAGCGCTTGCGGCTGCGGCTGGGCCGCGCCGTGTGCGGCTTCGGCGGCCGCGCGCTGCGTCGAGATTTCGGCGAGCTCGGCGGCGGGCAGCGCGACGATCTCGACACGACCGTCGTCGAGCGTCCGGTTGGACAGTACCGCCGCGTCGGCGCCCATCGCTTCGCGCACGAGGCGCAGCGCGTCGCGGCTCGTCGGGCCAATGAATTTGCGAATGTTCAAGCGGTACCCCCGATGACGTTAACGACCTTGATCGTGCGCGTGTCCGGCACTTCGGCGTAGGACAGCACTTTCAATTGCGGCAGGCTGCGCCGCAGGAAACGCGCGAGCATCGCGCGCAGCGCGTGCTGGACGAGCAGCACGGGCGGCAGCCCCATGTTCTGTTGACGCAGCATCGCGTCTTGCGTGCCGATGAGCAGCGTGTGCGCGAGGCCCGGCTCGAGGCCAGGATTCGCGCCGGTGGCGAGCGCCTGCGACAGCACGCGCTCGAGATTCGCGTCGAGTCCCATCACCTGCATCTCGCCCACGCCCGGATACCACTGCTGAGTGATCGCGCGGCCAAGCGCGAGACGCACGGCGGCCGTGAGCTCGTACGGATCGGTGATGCGGCCCGCCTGCTCGGACACGGCCTCGATGATCGTGCGCATGTCGCGGATCGGCACGCCCTCGTCGAGCAGGTTCTGCAGCACCTTCTGCAGCGTGGTGAGCGAGATCGTCTTCGGCACGAGGTCCTCGACGAGCGACGGCGCATCCTTGCCGGTCCGCTCGATGAGCGCCTGCACTTCCTGGCGGCCGAGCAGCTCGGCCGCGTGCTGGACGACGAGGTGATTGAGGTGCGTCGCGACGACCGTGCTCGCGTCGACGACCGTGTAGCCGTACACCTGCGCCTGCTCGCGCAACGACGTGTCGATCCAGACGGCGGGCAGCCCGAACGCCGGGTCCTGCGTCGGCGCGCCCGGCAGCGCGGCCGTCACCTGGCCCGGATTGATCGCGAGCCACTGACCCGGGTACGCTTCGCCGACGCCGACCTCGACGCCCTTCAGCGCGATCCGGTAAGCGTTCGGACGCAGCTCGAGGTTGTCGCGGATATGGATGACGGGCGGCAGGAAGCCGATTTCCTGCGCGAACTTCTTGCGGATGCTCTTGATCCGCTTGAGCAGTTCGCCGTCGGTGTTCTTGTCGACGAGCGGAATCAGCCGATAGCCGACTTCGAGGCCGAGCGGATCGATGAGCGTGACGTCTTCCCAAGTCGCTTCGTGGCTGTCGGCCGGCAGCGCTGCCGGCGGCGCGATCTCGGCGACCATGCCCGCCGCCTTCCTCGCGGCTTCGCGCTTCGTCAACGTCCGCGACAGCCAGATCGCGCCGGCGCCGAGCAGCAGGAACGCGAAGTGCGGCATGTTCGGGATGAGGCCCATCAGCACGATGATCGAGCCCGTGATCATCAAGACGCGCGGGTTCGTGAAGAGCTGCGTCGTGAGCTGCGTGCCGATGTCCTCGTCGGTCGCGACGCGCGACACGATCACGCCCGCCGCGGTCGAGATCACGAGCGACGGGATCTGCGCGACGAGGCCGTCGCCGATCGTGAGCAGCGTGTAGTTCTTGCCCGCCGCGGCGAAGCTCATGTCGTGCTGGAGCATCCCGACGATCAGGCCGCCGATCACGTTGATCGCCATGATGATGAGGCCCGCGATCGCGTCGCCGCGCACGAACTTCGACGCACCGTCCATCGACCCGTAGAACTCCGCTTCCTGCGCGACCGCCTGGCGGCGCTTCTTCGCCTGCTCTTCGTTGATGAGGCCGGCGTTGAGGTCGGCGTCGATCGCCATCTGCTTGCCGGGCATCGCGTCGAGCGTGAAGCGCGCGGACACTTCGGCGATCCGGCCCGCGCCCTTCGTGATCACCATGAAGTTGATGATCATCAGGATCACGAACACGACGATGCCGACTGCGAAGTTGCCGCCGACGAGGAAGTGGCCGAACGCCTCGATCACCTGGCCGGCCGCGTCGGGGCCCGTGTGGCCTTCGAGCAGCACGACGCGCGTCGACGCGACGTTCAGCGACAGGCGCAAGAGCGTCGAGAACAGCAGCACGCTCGGGAATGCGGCGAAGTCGAGCGGCTTCATCGTGTACATGCTGACGAGCAGCACCATCACCGACAGCGCGATGTTGAACGTGAAGAACAGATCGAGCAGCAGCGGCGGCAGCGGCAGGATCATCATCCCGAGAATCATGCAGATGAGGATCGGGCCCGCGAGCGCGCGCAGGTTCGCGCCGTCGAGAAGCTGCGCGCGCTTGCCGAGGAAACCGGCCGGCATGTTCATGCGGCGCCTCCGGCGGCGTGACGGCCAAGCACGTCGTCAGCCTCTTCCTGCTCGTCTTCCGGCGCGACGTGCTTGCCCTTGTCGAGCTCGGCGGGCACCTCGAGATCGACGGGCGTCTCGGGCGCGATCCCGCCTTCGGCGCGGAAGCGCTTCAGCTGATACACCCACGCGAGCACTTCGGCGACGGCCGAATACAGCGTGCCCGGAATCTCGCGTTCGAGATCGACGTTGTGATAGAGCGCGCGAGCGAGCGGCGGCGCTTCGAGGAGCGGCACGTGGTGCTCGGCCGCGAGCTCGCGGATCCGCGCGGCGACGAGGTTCACGCCCTTCGCGACGACCTTCGGCGCGCGCATCTCGCCGTCCGTGTACTTGAGCGCGACCGCGAAGTGCGTCGGGTTCGTGACGACGACGTCGGCCGTCGGCACGTTCGCCATCATCCGGCGGCGCGCCATCGCGCGCTGCTGTTGGCGAATCCGGCCCTTCACATGTGGATCGCCTTCGTTCTCGCGGTGTTCGCGCTTCACTTCTTCCTTCGTCATGCGCAGCTTCTTGTTGTACTGCCAGAGTTGATACGGCACGTCGAGGCCCGCGACGACGAGCATTCCCGCGACCGTCATCCCGCAGCACACGGCGACGAGATGCAGCGCGTCGGCGAGCGCCGCGTGGAGCGGCTGCGTCGCGAGGCCGAGCAATTCGTCCTTGCTGCGCCAGATCGCGATGCCGCCGATCCCGCCGACGACGAGCGTCTTCGCGATCGACATCCCGAGCTGGATCGGCCCTTGAATCGAGAAAATGCGGCCGAGGCCCGTGATCGGATTCAGGCGCTCGAACTTCAGCTCGAACGTCTTCGTCGACACGAGCCAGCCGCCGAGCGCCATCGGCGCGGCGAGCGCCGCGACGCCCGTCAGCGCGAGCAAGGGCGCGAGCGCGTAGAGACCTTCGAGGCTCAGGCTGCCCGCGTGCGACAGCATCCGATGGGTGTCGAACGCGGTTGCGCGGTCGAACGAGAACGCCGCGTGCAGCATCGTGCGCAGATGCTCGCTGATCGGGCCGGACAGGAGCCACGCGCCGTAGAAGCCCGCCGACAGCAGCGCGAACGAAGCCAGCTCGCGCGAGCGCGCGACCTGCCCCTCCTCGCGCGCCTTCTCGCGGCGCTTGGGCGTCGCGGCTTCTGTCCGTTCGAGATCGCTGTCCTCTGCCACGAGGGCCTCCATGCGGGCGCGGCGGGATGCCGCTTTTCAGTGACACCGATTATTCCCGCGGCGGTCAACGGGCGATCGGTCGAGGAAAGCGGGGAAACGGGGGTATTTCTCGGAATCGGTTGCGGCGTTGAAGGGCGGGCGTTAAGCGGGTTTTGGGGGCGGGATCGGCGGCGGGCGACCCTTGCAGCCAACGTCTTCATGCTTGCCGCGCGCGCCGCCGAAACGGGCCCGCCCGCTGGAAAACGCCGACGCGGTCTCGAAGGGCGTGTTTGCGGCGAGCCCGGCGCTCGGCGCCTATGCTCGAGCGCCCGCGCCCGCCCGCCGCTCACCGCAACGCGCGCGACGCGAGCGCGTCGGCCGCGAAGACGCCCGACAGCATCGATGTCGTCACGCCGAAGCCCGGATATGTCGTCTGGCCGGCGAGATACAGCCCGTCGATCGGCATCGCGTGTGGAAACTGCTGATCCGGCCGCGCGGCGGGCGACAGCCCGTAAAGCGCGCCTTCGTACAGGCCGAGCCGCTCCGCATGACCCCGCGGGCTCGTCACGCGCAGCGTCGCGATGTCGAGCCGGTGCCGGCCCGCGAGCGCGTCGATCCAGGGCTGCGCGGCCGCCGTCTTCGCGGCGTCGGTCCACGCGTCGAGCGGCGTGTGCGCGTCGACGGCCGCGAACATCTCGACAATGCTGCCGCCCGGCGGCGCGAGCCCGGGCAGCGTGACCGTCGGCACCGTGTAGTTGAACCAACGCACGCCGTCCGGCTGCGGCGACAGCATCGCCCGCTGGTCGCCCGCGGGCGGCAGATGGTTGACCGAATACGCGACGGGCTCGATCCGGTTGCGCAGCCCGAGCTGGATGCCGAGCACGCGATGCGACAAAGGCGCGCGGGCGACGCGGCGCAACATCGCTCGCGGCGCGTCGGCAGCCTCGACGAGGCGCGCGAACGTCGCCATCCCGCTCACGGTCGACACGACCGCATCCGCGTCGATCTGCTTGCCCGACGCGAGCGTGAGCCCACGCACGCGGCCGCCCGCGACGCGAATCCGCATGACCGCCGCCCCCGTGTGCACCTGTCCGCCGTGCGCAACGAACGCGTCCGCGAGCGCGCGCGGAATCGCGCCCATCCCGCCTTCGGGCAAATACAGGCCGTCGTCGAGGAGCGCGATCAATCCGACGATCTGCGAGACAGGCGTGCGCTCGGCGGGCAGCCCCGTGTACAGCGTGACCGCGGCGAGCGCCGCGCGCGCGTCCGGATCGGAGAAATCGCGCGCGAGCTCGGCCGCGAGCGTGCCGCGCAGCTTCGGCAGATGACGCCAAGTCTTCGCGAGGAAATGCGGCAGCGACCGCGGCCGGATCAGCAGATCGTCGACGAAGACCTGCAGCAGCGGCCGCCATTTGTCGACGCAGCGCGCAATCTCCGCCCGCAGCACCGCGCTGCGCTCGGCGCCTTGCGCACCGTCGACGAACGCCGCACCGCGCGCGCCGAGCGTCACACGCGTGCCGTCCGGCAGCCACGACGCCTGCGGCACCGTGATCGGCCGCAGCGGCGCGCATGCCGCGCGATCGAGCCCGAGCCGCGCGAACGCGTGATCGAGCAGGCGCGGCAGCGCGACGAACAGCGCGCCGTCGTTGAAGCGAAAGCCGTCGACGTCGGTCGTCGATGCGCATCCGCCCACCACGTCGCGTGCCTCGTAAAGCCGCACATCGCAGCCCCGGCGCGCGAGCTCGACGCCCGCCGCAAGGCCCGCCACGCCGCCGCCGACGATCGCGACACGCGTCACACCGATTGGCTTCATTCCGTGTCTCCGCTGCGGAGAAGCCCGTATTGTCGTCGAAAGGCGGCGAACGCGAAGGACCGACGGCAGCGAAACGGCAGGCGGGCGCTCAGCCGGCCGCGGCCCGCTGCAGCGCCGCGAGGTCGATTTTCTTCATCTGCATCAGCGCCTGCATCGTGCGCGACGCCTTCGACGGATCGGCGCCCGTCAGCAGTTCCGGCAGTTGCGCGGGCACGATCTGCCACGACAGCCCGAAGCGGTCCTTGAGCCAGCCGCACTGCTGCGCGCTCTCGTCGCCGCCCTCGGACAGCCGGCGCCAGTAGTAATCGATCTCGTCCTGCGTTGCGCAGTTGACGACGAACGACACGGCCGGATTGAACTGGAACGCGGGGCCGCCGTTCAGCGCGACAAAGCTCTGGCCGTCGAGCTCGAAGGCGACCGTCATCACGGTGCCCTCGCCCTGCCCGGACGCCTGCGCGCCCTCGCTGCCGTAGCGGGCGACGCGCGTGATCTTTGCGTCGTCGAACACCGATACGTAGAACGTCGCGGCTTCCTCGGCGTTGCCGTCGAACCACAGGAAGGGGGTGATGCGCTGCACACGTGCCGCCATGACGTCTCTCCTCGTGAGTCTTCCTCTGCGGAACAACCTGACGATGATAGGCGCTCGCGGCGCGTGCGGCCGCGCATCTTTCGTAGTGCTCCATGCAAAAGGGCGCGATTTCTCGCGCCCTTTGTCGTCAGTGTGCGGCGCGCCGGCGCCCGGAGCCCCGGATGCCGGCGCGCGCCGCCCGTTGCGTCAGAATGCGATATATGGGGCCGGCCCGCCGCTGCCGCTCTGGTCCATCCCGAAGTACAGCGTCTTGCCGAAGAAGTGCGGCAGACCGAAGTCGAGCATCCGTGTGTCGCCGAACGGACCGCCCAGGTTCGGCACCGCGGACTTGTACGACGAGAACAGCGAGTTCGCGTTGGCGATCGAGATCGACGGCGACGCCTGCGCGCCGTTCAGGCCGATGACGGTGGCCGTCGTCGACTGCGTGGTCGATGGGCAGTAGAACGACGAGTTGTTGCTGCAAACGGGCAGCGTGACGGCCGTACTGCCGCCCGTGTCGAAGAAGTACGCGTTCGATCCGGTGTCGAAGAACGCCGTACTGATCGCGCGGCCGAGCAACGTGCCCGTCAGGTCGCCCGCCGTCGTCGACGTGAGCTTGGTCACGCCCGCCGGCAGCGCGTTGTTCGCCTGCGTGTTGATGCCGAACGTCAGCGTGCCGGTCGCACTGCCGCCTGACGGCGGATTCATCGCGACGACCACGCCGTTGTTGTCGGCCGGAAAGCGCGGCACCGGATTCGCGACCTGCTGCGCGAGCGGCACCGTCGTGACCTGGCAGCTCGAGTTGCCGTTCGGGCACGCATAGTAGTTGCTGTAGAGCGTCGACGTCACGCAGTTCGCGCCGCAGTCGTACGGCGCGGGCCCGATCCCGAGGATGCCGTTCGCGCCGAGGTCGGCGGCCGTGTTCGACGGCGAATTGCCGTTCGAGCACGACGTCGGCACGCCGGACGTGCCGAGGTCGCCGATGATCTGGACCGGCAGCGAGCTCGCCTGTTCGCCGGCGATCTTCACGTCGGCGGTGCGCACGGTGCCCCATGTGTAGCTCGTCACGAACTTGCCGCACTCGACGAGCGCGCCGCCGCTCACGCTCGACACGGGCAGGCTGCCGAGCACGTTCGACGCGGCGGTGTTGACGATCCGCAGCCCGTACGACGCAGTGTCGACGAGCACGTTGTCGATCGTCTGGCACGTCGACGTGCCGGGCGCGCAGATCGTCACGCTGACGGTCGGCATGTTGACGACGGTCGCGACGCCCGTGCTGACGGTGATCGCCGCCTGGTTCGACGCGAGCGGCGTGCCGGACGAGCCGCCCGAACCACCGCCCGCGGACGTGCTGCCGCCGCCGGAACCGGTGTTGACGGACGCGTTCGAGCCGCCGTCGCCCCCGCCGCCGCAAGCGGCGACGAGTGCGACCGTGGCCGCGGCGAGGCTCAGCGCGCCGAGCCAGCGAGTCAGAGTGTATTGGAAGCGCAAGATCTGTCCCCTCCCGTCGCGATCACTGGACGTCGTTGCTGGAGAAGCCGGCAGGCAGCGCCTGCGGCAGCCACGCCTGACCGGAGTACGAGCCCATGTGGCCGCCCGTGTGGACGACGAGCCCGCTCGTGTCGATCGCGGCCGGCGCGCGCGGCCCGCGTGCGGCGTGGGACGCCTTCACGCCCGCCTCGTATTGCGGGAAATAGCTGCCGAGCAGATCAGAGAGATCCGGCGCGACGGGGCCTCGCCACGACAACGCGAACACGGTGCCTGCCGTCGAGACGTACTCGCGCACGACAGTGCCCGAGCCGAGCGTGGTTTCCCGCACTGTGTAGCCGACGGCGGCCGTCGATGCGCCGCCCGCCGCATGGATGCTGCGCTGCATCGAACGCACCGTCGCGGCGGTATCCGCGGCGGGCGGTGTCATCGGCGCGCCGCCGAGGCCCGCGTGGACGGGCGCGGCAAGCCACGCGCACATGAAGCCGGCCGCCGTCGCGGCGATCCGGCGAAATCGACTCGATCTCACTCCATTCCTCCTCGAATTCAGGCTCTGCATCTCGGGCGGCGTGACGTCTGCCGGTTCACGCACCGCTCATTATCGACAATCGAAAGCGAAAAGAAAGCCATCGAGCGCCTGCAAACCAGGAGCGTAGTATGCCTGTCTCTTATGTCAGGAGCCTATTGGCATTAATCTTGACGATCTCTTAAATACTGCAAAACAAATCGACTCAAAAGCCGAGGCTCGCCAGCAGATCGTCGACTTGCGCCTGATCCTGCACGACATCCGCCTTCCCTTCCGGGTTGATTTGCGGCCCATTCAGCAGCGATTCCGGCGTGATCGCGCCGCCCGCCTGCTCGGCGGCGAGCGCGGCGGCCGTTGCGGCGAACTGCTCGCGCCGTTCGGGCGCGATGTTTTCGACCAGCACGGTCAGCAGTTGCTGCTCGATCAGATAGACCATATCCATGATCTTCTTGATCACCTGGCCCGTCAGATCCTGGAAGTCCTGCGCGAGCATGATCTCGAGCAATTGCGCGTTGGTCGCGCCCGTCGCCTCCGGCAACGCGCGCAGGAACGCACGCGTGTCGTCCATCAGGACGCGCACTTCCGCGCGCTCGATCGGCGATTCGTACCACTTCGCCCAGCGCGCGTCGAGCGCCGCGGCCTCTTCCTGCAGGCGCACCTGCACGGGCTTCGCGATCTCGATCGCGGTCAGCACGCGCTCGGCCGCCTGCTCGGTCATCGCGACGACGTAGCGCAGCCGATCGCGCGCATCCGGCACGGCTTCCGCTGCCTTCTCGACGTGCTTGTCGAGTCCCAGCTCGCGCATCGAGTCGCGCAGCGTGCGCGTCAGCTGGCCGATGCGCGCGAGAATACGGTCGCTCGCCAGATCGGCGGCGTCGGCAAGGCGTTCGTCGGCACTCGCGCCGGCAAGCGCCGCATTGATCGGCTCGTTCACGTCAGCTCCCCGCTTTCGCCATCTTTTCCAGAATCTTGTTGAGCTTCTCGTCGAGGGTCGCCGCCGTAAAGGGCTTCACGACATAGCCGCTCGCGCCCGCCTGCGCGGCCGCGATGATGTTCTCCTTCTTCGACTCGGCCGTCACCATCAGCACCGGCAGATGCGACAGCGACGCGTCCGCGCGGATCTCCTTCAGCATCGCGAGGCCGTCGAGGTTCGGCATGTTCCAGTCGGAGATCACGAAGTCGTAGCCGCCGCCGCGCAGCCGCGCAAGCCCGGCGAGGCCGTCCTCCGCCTCGTCGACGTTCGAATAGCCCAGCTCTTTCAACAAGTTGCGGACGATCCGACGCATCGTCGGAAAATCGTCCACCACCAAAATCTTCATGCTCTTGTCCATCATCTCTGTTCCTTTCCTGATTCGTGTCCTGTAACGGTCGCGCCTAGGGTTACACGCGCTGCACGCGGTCGCCCATCGACGCAAGGCGCGCCATGATACGGCGACTCATGTCGGAAAGGGGCGCGACGTCGTCGACGCCGCCCATCGCGATCGCCTCGCGCGGCATCCCGAACACGACGCAGCTCGCCTCGTCCTGGGCGAACGTATACGCGCCCGCCTTTTTCATTTCAAGCAGCCCGGCCGCGCCGTCGCGGCCCATCCCGGTCAGGATCACGCCGAGCGCGTTCTTGCCCGCGT
This sequence comes from Burkholderia sp. BDU5, assembly GCF_001522845.1. NCBI lineage: Bacteria > Pseudomonadati > Pseudomonadota > Betaproteobacteria > Burkholderiales > Burkholderiaceae > Burkholderia > Burkholderia sp. BDU5. The sequence goes on from NZ_LOWC01000167.1 coordinate 32,666, forward strand.
GCTGCGCGGCCGAGCGGAACAGCACGTCGACCGACGGGCGATGGCGGTTGACGGGCGGATCGTCCGACAGATGCGCGATGTAGTTCGCGCCGCTTCGCGCGAGCAGCAGGTGCGCGTGGCCGGGCGCGATGTACGCGTGGCCCGGCAGCACGCGCTCGCCGTGCTCCGCCTCCTTCACCGAGATCCGGCACAGTCCGTTCAGGCGCTGCGCGAACGAGCGCGTGAAGCCGGGCGGCATGTGCTGCGCGATCAGGACGGCGGGCGCGTCGGGCGGCAGCGGCGTCAGCACCTCGCGGATCGCCTCGGTGCCGCCCGTCGACGCACCGACGATGATCAGCTTCTCGGTACTGACGAGCGGATTGTTGATGAGCGGCGCGGCGGCGCCGGCGTGGCCGGGCGCGGCGGCGGCCGCGTGCGGCTGCGGATTCTGCCGCACGCGCGCGCGCGACGCGGCGCGCACCTTGTCGGCCAGCCTTTCCGAGTATTCGAGCATCCCGTCGCGAATCCCGACGCGCGGCTTCGTGACGAAGTCGACCGCGCCGAGCTCGAGCGCGCGCAGCGTGATTTCCGAGCCGCGCTCGGTCAGCGACGACACCATCACGACCGGCATCGGCCGCAGGCGCATCAGCTTCTCGAGGAAGTCGAGGCCGTCCATCCGCGGCATTTCGACGTCGAGCGTCAGCACGTCCGGGTTGTGCTGCTTGATCAGCTCGCGCGCGACGAGCGGATCGGGCGCCGTCGCGCACACCTCCATGTCGGGCTGGCTGTTGATGATTTCGGTCATCAAGCTGCGGATCAGCGCCGAATCGTCGACACACAGCACTTTGATTTTCTTCTGCACAGCGTTCAAGCCTCCTGCTTTCTTGTGGCGGGCTGCGACGCGGCCCGCGTACCGAACAATTCGATGCGGGGCTTCGCATCCGCCTTGGGCGCGGGCGTCCCGAACAGCTCGACGCGCGGGCGCGGACGGGCGGCGCGCTCGCCCCGCGCCTCGCGCGCGAGCGCGGCTTCCCGCTCGGCGACGTCGGGCGCCTGCACGCGCAACTTCTTCACCATCGCCTGCCCCGTGTGCGGCATGAACGCGACCTTGCGCGGATGCACGCCCTGCAGATCCTCGGCGGTGATGCGGATGCGCTCGAGCGCGAGATAGCGGCGCGCGAAATCGGCGTTGCGATCGCCGATGTTGATCGTCGTCATCCCGGCGAGCACGGCCGCGCCGCCGAACACCTTCGCTTCGAAGCGCTCGCGGCGGCCGCCCGCCTTGATGAGCTCGTTGATCAGCACTTCCATCGCGTACGCGCCGTAGCGCATCGATTCGGACGCGGCGGCGGACGGGTCCGCGCCGTCGTCCGGCAGCATGAAGTGGTTCATCCCGCCGATCCGCGCGATCGGATCGTGCAGGCACGCGGCGACGCACGAGCCGAGCACGGTGACGAGCACCATGTCCTCGCGTGTCGTGTAGAACTCGTTCGGCAGCAGCTTCACGCCGCGGCGGTGGAAGTGCGCGTCGAAATAATGATTGGTCGCGATCGGCAGCCCGCTCATCGGAGTTCCTCCTCGGCCGCGGCCGCGCCGATGCGCGAACGCACGCGCGGCGCGGCGGAATACCCGTCGCGCGTCAGCTCGTAGACCGTCTGCCCGCGCAGATGGAACGCCTGCGTCACGTACGTGAAGTTCTCCGAATGGCCGGCGAACAACAGGCCGCCCGGCTTCATCAGCGGCTCGAAGCGCGCGAGCACCTGCGACTGCGTCGGCTTGTCGAAGTAGATCATCACGTTGCGGCAGAAGATCGCGTCGAACGGCTTCGTGAAGCCGTAGTCGGCGTCCGTCAAGTTGAGCTGCGCGAAGCGGATCATCGCGCGCAGCTCGGGGCGCACCTTCACGCGGCCCGCCTGCGTACCCGTGCCTTTCAGGAAGAAGCGCTTGAGCCGCTCGGGCGACAGGTGCTTCACCTGCTCGAACGCATAGACGCCAGCTTCCGCCTTCGCGAGCACCTGCGTGTCGAGGTCGGTCGCGAGCACGGTCGCCGAGCGCGCGGCCGAATCGCCGAGCGCCTCGACGAGCGTCATCGCGATCGAATACGGCTCTTCGCCCGTCGACGCCGCCGAGCACCACACCGATACCGGCTGTTCGCGGCGCTTGACGAATTCGGCGAGGATCGGGAAGTGATGCGACTCGCGGAAGAACGCAGTCAGGTTCGTCGTCAGCGAGTTCGTGAACGCTTCCCATTCGGCCGGGTCGTTTTCACGCTCGAGCAGCTCGAGGTAGTCGCAGAAACGGTTGAGTCCGCGCGCGCGCAGGCGCCGCGCAAGGCGGCTGTATGCCATGTCGCGCTTGTGCTCGGACAGCGAGATGCCCGCGCGCCGATGGATCAGCGCGCGGATCTTCGTGAAGTCGGCGGACGTGAATTCGAAGTCCCGCGCAGCGTCGCCCGACCGTTCTTGCGGTTCGAGTGCGTCGAGACGAGAGGCGGCGCGTGCGGGCATCATGGCTCAAAAGGTTTCCCAGTCGTCGTCGGAGGACGCCGAGGCGGCCGCGGGCTTCGACTCGCCCGACAGCACCGGGCGCTTGAGCGCGAAGGAGGACGCGGAAGCGGCGGCAGCTTGCGGCGCGGCGGCCGCGCCGGCCTTGCTTGGCGACGGATGCGCGGCTGCGCCCGGCTTCGCGAGCTTCGGCGCATAGGCGGAAGACGCCGGGGACGCGGCCGACTTCGGCGCGTCGGCGGGCTTCTTCGCGGGCTGCGGCGCAGTGCCATGCGCCGCGCGGGCGCCGAGTGCGGCAGCCGGCGCCGCGGCGGCCGAAGCCGACGACGATCCGGACGCGCCGGTGGTCGCAGGCTCGCCGGCAGCGGGCGCGCGTGACGTCGTCGAAGCAGCCGACGGCTCGCTCGGCGACCCCGCGTTCGCATGCGCCTTCGCACCCGACGAAGCCGCGGCGGACGCGATCCCGCCTTCGACCCGCCAGACCGACACGACCTGCGTCATCTGCCGCGTCTGCTCTTCGAGCGACGCGGCAGCGGCGGCCGCCTCTTCGACGAGCGCCGCGTTCTGCTGCGTGACGGCGTCCATCTGGCTGACCGCGCGATTCACCTGGACGATACCCGTCGACTGCTCTTCGGACGCCGCGCTGATCTCGCCCATGATGTCCGTCACGCGGCGCACCGCCTGAACGATCTCGGCCATCGTCGTGCCCGCGCGCTCGACGAGCGCCGAGCCGCTTTGCACCTTGTGCGCGGAGTCGCCGATCAACTGCTTGATTTCCTTGGCGGCCGTCGCGCTGCGCTGCGCGAGCGAGCGCACCTCGCCCGCGACGACCGCGAAGCCTCGGCCCTGCTCGCCCGCGCGCGCCGCTTCGACGGCCGCGTTCAGCGCGAGGATGTTGGTCTGGAATGCGATGCCTTCGATCGTGCCGATGATGTCGGCGACCTTCGTCGAGCTCGCCGCGATGTCCTGCATCGTCGTGACGACCCGGCCGACGACCTCGCCGCCTTGCGTCGCGATGTCGGAAGCGTTGACCGCGAGCTGGCTCGCCTGCCGCGCGTTCTCCGCGTTCTGGCGCACCGTGCCCGTGAGCTGCTCCATGCTCGACGCGGTTTCCTGCAGCGACGCCGCCTGCGATTCGGTGCGCGCCGACAGATCGGCGTTGCCGCTCGAGATCTCGCGCGCGCCGGCGTCGACCGCCGCCGCGCCGCGATGCACGGCCTTCACCATGTCGGCGACGGCCGCCTGCATCCGGCCGATGCCGTGGAACAGCCGGCCGATTTCGTTCTTGCCCGCGCCCTGCGACGCTTGCGTGAGGTCGCCCGCCGAGATCCGCTCGAACTGCGCGATCGCGACGTTGAGCGGCTGCACGATGAGCCCACGCAGCGCGAAGCGAATGCCGATCACCATCAGGAACGCGATGACGATGCCCGCCGCGATCAACGCAATCATCAGCGAAATGCGCGCCTGCGTCGCGTCGAAGCGCGATTCCGCGCGCTTCGAATACGCGGCGACCACCGCGGACGCCGCGCTGTCGTATGCGACGAACATCGGGCTGATCTTCGTGTCGGCGATCGCGTGATACGCGGCGAGGTCGCCCGCATGCGCGGCCGCGAATTCCGGCTCGACGCCTTCCTTCGTCAGCGTCGCGTAGCGCGCGGCGAGCGCGTCCGTGAGCGCCTGGTCGATGCCTTCCTTCGGTGCCGCGAGATACGTCTGCCAGTTCTGCGCCGACTTCGCGTACAGCTCCTGCGCGCGCGACAGCACCTTCTGCGCCTCGTCGGCGTTGCCGGCCTCGGACAGCGTCTTGAAACGGTCGAGCGCGACGCGCGAGCGCAGCAGGTACGACGACGCGTCGTCGAGCGTGTGGATCGTCGGCAGATCGCCGTGCGCGATCGCGTCGAGCGAGCGGCTCGCGTGATTGAGCGCGTACAGCCCGAGCCCGCCGACCAGCGCGGCGACGAGCACCAGCATTAATCCGACGGCCGTCAGCGTCGTGCGGATCGACCAGTTGTGCAGCATCGTCAGCTCCCCCGTAGTTCCGTTGCGTGCGTCGCGTGCGACAGCGCGGCGCGCCCGTTCACGCGCCGAGCGTGTCGATCAGCGCCATCTCCTTGCTCGTCATCAGCTTCTCGATGTCCATCAGGATCAGCATCCGGCCGTCGACCGTGCCGAGACCCGTCAGGTATTCGGTCGTCAGCACGCCGCCGAACTCCGGCGCCGGCATGATCTGCTCGGTGGACAGCGTGAGCACGTCGGACACGCCGTCGACGACCATCCCGACGACGCGGTGCGCGACGTTCAGGATGATCACGACCGTCTGATGGTCGTAGTCGACGCGGCCGAGATGGAACTTGATCCGCATGTCGACGATGGGCACGATGATCCCGCGCAGGTTGATCACGCCCTTGATGAACTCGGGCGCGTTCGCGATCCGCGTGACGCTGTCGTAACCGCGGATTTCCTGCACCTTGAGAATATCGATGCCGTATTCCTCGTCGCCGAGCGTGAAGACGAGAAACTCCTGGCCCGCCGCGTCGCCCTGCTCGGCGTCGCGGCGGTTGGCCGCGTTCGCGGCGGCCGAATTGTTCGTTTGGACTTCGGACACATTAGCCCCCAGGTCGATGGATGACGTAAGTTAGGACGCGGCGAGCGCGGCGCTCGCGTGCGCGCCGTGCGTCGAGCGGGTTTCGCGATTGAGCGCCGCGACGTCGACGATCAGCGCGACGCTGCCGTCGCCGAGAATCGTCGCGGCGGAAATGCCGTACACCTTGCGGTAGTTCGTCTCGAGGTTCTTGACGACCACCTGCTGCTGGCCCACCAGTTCGTCGATCAGCATCGCGAAGCGGCGGCCTTCCGTCTGCATGATCGTGACGATGCCCTGCGTCGGATCGGTGCGCGCGTCGTCGACCGAGAACACCTCGTGCAGCGCGACGAGCGGCAGATATTCGCCGCGCACGCGCACGACGCGCTCGCCGTTGCCGATCGTGTAGATGTCTTCGGCCGACGGCTGCAGCGACTCCATCACGAAGTTGAGCGGCAGGATGAAGATCTCGCTGCCGACCTTCACCGACATCCCGTCGAGAATGGCGAGCGTGAGCGGCAGCACGATCCGCGTCGTCGTGCCACGGCCGGCCTGCGACGAGATCTCGACGTGCCCGCCCATCGACTGGATGTTGCGCTTGACGACGTCCATCCCGACGCCGCGGCCGGACACGTCGGTCACGACTTCGGCCGTCGAGAAGCCCGGCGCGAAGATGAGGTTCCACACCTCGTCGTCGCTGATGTTCTCGGAGATCTGCATCCCCTGCTTCGCGGCCTTCGCGAGGATCCTGTCGCGGTTCAGGCCCGCGCCGTCGTCACTGACCTCGATCACGATGTTGCCGCCGTGATGCGCGGCCGACAGCACGAGCTGGCCGACCGCATCCTTGCCCGCCGCGCGGCGCGCCTCGACGGTTTCGATCCCGTGGTCGAGGCTGTTGCGCACGAGGTGGGTGAGCGGATCGATGATCCGCTCGATGAGGCTCTTGTCGAGCTCGGTCGCCTGGCCGAACGTGACGAGCTCGACCTGCTTGCCGAGCTTGCCAGCAAGGTCGCGCACGAGCCGCGGGAAGCGGCTGAACACATAGTCCATCGGCATCATCCGGATCGACATCACCGCTTCCTGCAAATCGCGCGCGTTGCGCTCGAGCTGCGCCATGCCGTTGTACAGGCGGTCGTGCAGCGCCGGATCGAACGCGCTCGTCGTCTCCGCGAGCATCGCCTGCGTGATCACGAGCTCGCCGACGAGGTTGATCAACTGGTCGACCTTCTCGACGCCCACGCGGATCGAGCTGCCCTCCGCGCTCGCAGCGGCGACCGGGCGCGGCTTGCGGTCGTCGTGATGCTGCGCGGCGGCTTGCGCCGCGCTTTGTGCGGCGGGAGCCGCGGCCGCCGGCGCGGCGGCGGCCGCGACGGGCGCACTCGGCGCGGCGGGTTGCGCAGCCGGCTTCGCTTCGGCGGCGGGCGCCGCCGGCCGGGCCGTGGCCGGTTCCGCCGCGGCTTCGGCGAGCTCAGGCTCGCGTTCGGCTTCGTACGACTGCGACGCCGCCTGCGTCGCGGCGGCCGCCTCGGACTGCGCCGCTCCGGCGCCCGGCGCGGTGCCGCGACCGATCGCGATCTGGCTTTCGTCGATCACGAAGCAGCACACGGCGATGATGTCGTCCGACGGCACGTCGGTTTCGAGCCACAGCGTGAGCGCGTCGCCCGCCTTCACGCGGCCGACGATCTGCCCGAGATTGCCGAGCTCCTCGGTCAGCAGTTCCTGGTCCTTGTCGCCGACGCCCGTCAGCGTGATCTTCAGATGCGGGCCGTCGCCGCCTGCGGCGTCGGGCGCGCCGGGCGCCGGATGCGCGGCCTCGACTGCCTGCTCGACGACGTGCTCGGGCACGCCGAGGAGGTCTACCGTCGGCGCGGCGGGTGCGGCAGACGCGGCGGCTGGAGCGGGCGCAGCCGGTTGAGCCGCGGCCGGTGCCGCCGCTGCGGCAGGCGCTGCCTGCGCGCCGCTCGCAGACGCTTTCAGCCGTTCGAGCTTCCCGCAGATCGCGGCGGCCGCGGCCGCGTCGGGCTCGGCACTCGCGCGGTAGTCGGCGAGCTGGTCGGACAGCACGTCCTTTGTCTCGAGGAACGCATCGACCATCTCCTTCGTCAGTGTCAGTTCGTGGTTGCGCGCGCGATCGAGCAGCGATTCGAGGATGTGCGTCGTCTCCGTGAGCGCGGTGAAGCCGAACGTCGCGGCGCCGCCCTTGATCGAATGCGCGGCGCGGAAGATCGCGGCCAGATCCTCGGGATCGGGCGAGGCGACGTCCAGGTTCAGCAGGAGCTGCTCCATCTGCGCGAGCAGCTCGTCGGCTTCGTCGAAGAACGTCTGATAGAACTGTGTGATATCGAGAGTCATGCCGGTTCACCGCATAAAAACGTCGTGTTCATCACGAAAGGCTCGACGACGACGCAAGCGCCGCGACGAGCTCGAGCAGCGCGTCCGGGTCGAGCGGCTTTTCGATCCAGCCGGTCGCGCCCGCGGCGCGCGCCGCGTCCTTGAACGCATCGCCGTTCTCGGTCGTGAGGACGAGAATCGGCGTCGCCTCGTAAGCGGGCTGCCCGCGCAGCGCCGCGATCACCTCGAGGCCGTTCTTCTTCGGCATGTAGTGATCGGTCAGCACCAGGTCGAACGTCGCGGCCAATGCAACCTCGAGTCCGGCCTCGCCGTCCGAGGCGACGGTCACGTCGTAGCCCGCTTCGCCGAGCGTCGCGTGCAACAGCGTGCGCATCGTGGCGGAATCGTCGATGGCGAGAATGGTTCGAATCATGTCGTGTCTCGAATGCGTGTCTCGAAAGCGTCAGGGTTTCTGTGCGGCGGGGCTCGAGGCGCCCGGCGAAGCGGGCGCGGCGGCCGCGCCGGGCGGCGTGATCTGCTGCGCGAGGCGTGCCGAGCCGGCCGCGTCGGACGACAGCGTCGTCGTCGTCGCGTCGTCGCGCATCAGCGCGAGCTCGGATTTGCGGTTCAGCACGATGATGCTGATCCGGCGGTTCTCCGGATCGAGCGGATCCGCCTTGTTCAGGTTCTGCGTCGACGCGAGGCCGAGCACGCGCAGCACCTTCGCCTCGTCCATGCCGCCCGCGATCAGCTCGCGGCGCGACGCGTTCGCGCGATCGGCGGACAGTTCCCAGTTGCTGTAGCCCTTCTCGCCGCCCGCGTACGGCACGGCGTCGGTGTGGCCCTGGACGACGATGCGATTCGGCACGTCGTTGAGCGTCTTGCCGATCTCGCGAAGGATGTCGCGCATGTACGGCTCGACGGCGTCGCTCGACATCGCGAACATCGGCCGCTTCTGTGTATCGACGATCTCGATGCGCAGCCCCATCAGCGTCGAATCGATGCGGATCTGCTGCTTGAACTGGCGCAGCGTCGGGTTCGCCTCGATCGCCGCCATCAGCTTCACCTGCAGGTCGTGCAGCCGCACCTGCTCGCGGCGCTCGAGCGAGCCTTGCGCCTGCGCGAGCGCTTCGTCCTCGCTCTTCTTCGCGATGCGGTCGGCGAGACTGGTCGAACCGTCGGTGCGGCGCGTCGCGCCGGCTTCGATGCTCGAAATGTCGCGGCCGCCGCCCTTGACGATGCTCGAATCGTCGGCGCTGCGGTCGCCGCTGCCGAAGATCGCAGCCTTGAGCGGCGTGTTGAAGTACTCGGCGATCCCCTTCAACTGCACGGGCGTCACAGCGGAGAGCAGCCACATCAACAGGAAGAACGCCATCATCGCGGTCATGAAGTCCGCGTACGCGAGCTTCCATGCACCGCCGTGGTGCCCCTTCTTCTGCTGGTTCACCCGCTTGACGATGATCGCCTGATCCTTGCCTTTGCTCATGTCGGGGCCCTCGCGCTCACTTCGCTTTCACGCGGCGCACGTGCTCTTCGAGCTCGGCGAACGACGGGCGCTCGGTCGAGAACAGCACCTTGCGGCCGAACTCGACCGCGATCGCGGGTGCGTAGCCGTTCAGGCTCGCGAGGATCGTCACTTTGATGCACTGGAACATCTTGGTCGACTCGGCGACGCGCTGCTCCGCGAGGCTCGACAGCGGGCCGATCAGGCCATACGACAGCAAAATGCCGAGGAACGTGCCGACGAGCGCCTGCGCGATCATCGCGCCCAGCACCGCGGGCGGCTTGTCGGCGGACGCCATCGTGTGGACGACGCCCATCACCGCGGCGACGATCCCGAACGCCGGCATCGCGTCGCCAACGCGCATCAGCGCGTGCGCGGGGCCTTCGCCTTCCGCGTGGTGCGTCTCGATCTCCTCGTCCATCAGGCTTTCGATCTCGAACGCGTTCATGTTGCCACCCACCATCAAGCGCAGGTAGTCGGTCAGGAATTCGACGATGTGCTTGTCGGCGAGGATCTTCGGATACTGGGTGAAGATCGGGCTCTTCTCGGGGTCGTCGATGTCCGCCTCGAGCGTGAGCGTGCCTTCCTTGCGCGCCTTCGCGAGCAACACGTACAGGAGCGCCATCAGCTCCATGTAGATGTCCTTGTTGTACTTCGAGCCCTTGAACAGCGAGGGCAGCACGCGCAGCGTCGCCTTGATCGTCTTGATGCCGTTGCCGAGGATGAACGCGCCGACGCCCGCGCCGACGATCATCAAGATCTCGACCGGCTGAACGAGCGCGCCCAGGTGTCCGCCCGCCAGCGCGTAGCCGCCGAACACGGACAACAACGTCACGAGAGTTCCCACGAAAATCAGCACTGCCTGTCCCTCACGAATGCGCGGCCGGGAGGCCGCCGTTAAGTGGTTTACGGCAGTCGGAACGAAAACTTTGAGAACCGCCCCGGAGAGGCCCGCCGGTGTAAACCAGCAGATGGGGAAAACGGCGCGCCGCCCGACGGACGGCGCGGCTCGACAGCCGGAGCGAACGCTCGCTCGCCCGCGGCTTATGCGGTTTGTCGACTTATGCGGCGATGGCGGCCCGGCCGGCCAACGCGGCGGCCTTGCGGGTCTTGCCCGCGCGCGACGGCGGCTGGCAGAGACCGCACACGTAGCCGTGATGCGGATCGTGCGCGTGCGCGACAAAGTGTCCGCCACAGCGGGTGCACGGTGTCATCTGCAGCATGCCGGAATCGAAGAAACGCACGAGCGTCCAGGCGCGCGTGAGGCTCAGCGCCGCTTCGTCGTCCGACATACCGACGTGCTCGAGGTACAGCCGGTATGCCTTGACGATCGCCTGGATCGACTCGCAGCCGCCGTGCTCGCGCATGAAACGGTAGATGTTATAGAACAGCGAAGAATGAATGTTCGGCTGCCACGTCATGAACCAGTCGGTCGAGAACGGCAGCATCCCCTTCGGCGGCGAAACGCCCTTCAGCTCCTTGTAGAGCTTGATCAGGCGATCGCGCGACAGGTTCGTCTCGGCTTCGAGCAATTGCAGCCGCGCGCCCAGTTCGATCAGTTCGATCGCCAGGGTGATCTCCTTGACCTCGATCACTACGCTCTTGGACGCCATCGCCGCTCCCCGCTATTTCCGTTAATCGAACAATAAGATTGACAATTTCTGCAGATGCATCAATGCGCCCGAACGGGAGACGCGGCTTCCCTCAACGGAAGCTTTCGACCGGCTGACCGGCCATCAGGATCGCCGAGTGCGCGTGCGCGACGGCAGAGCTGCGGCCTTTGTCGGCGAGCGACGACAGGAGCGAGTGATCGTCGAAACGGAAACGGCAGAGCATCTGGTTCGAGGCGGCGAGCTTGACCGTCTGGGCAAGCGTCAGGTTCACGAGCACGTCGGCGAGTTCCTCCGAAATCCCCATGCGGAACATGCCCATGGCCTTGTCCTCGCGCAGCAGTCGTTGCGCGAGCAGCAGGTAAGACAGGTTGACTTCGTTGATCTCGGCGAGCATTTCGCTGGTTGCGCTCATGATTCGATTCCCCCGTAAGAAATCTTTGGCCAATCGGTGATGCCAATGAAAACGTTTGCTCGATCTACCCAGTAAGGCCGGGCAATCGGCTTGTTTATATTCTTACGGGCATTTTGGCCAATCAGCGGGGACGCCGCTATCAGTGAAGGGGAATGCGCTTTGCCGGAATTGTCTGTAAACCGTGTAGGAATTTTTCTGACATAGCGCGGGGTGGCCGGCGGAGCCGCCCATCTGGCCGAAAGTCGCGCCAGTCAGCGCAGGGGGAAACACTATCTTCAGGCGCGGCAGCGGCAAAACGGCGCAATCCGCTCGAATGGACGGACGACTTTCGCATTCCGTTTTTGCCACATGCTAGCCATTCGGCCGGGCGATTTCTAGGGTTTTCGCGTATTTCATCCTGTAACAAGGGTTAAGCGTTTGAAAAATCCCTCGATACCGCGCGGACGATCCCGATAATGAATCGGAACGCCCGGTCCGGCGACATTCGCCGAGCACCGCTTGCTTGCCCCAGGGCAGGCGCCCGCCGCTCATCGGGAGCGTTGCTCGCGGCATCCGTCGGCGAGTTCCGCTCTCTTCGCAACGGAGATCGCTCATGCGCATTGCCCAAATCGCCCCGCTCTACGAAGCCGTTCCGCCCAAACTCTACGGGGGCACCGAGCGGGTCGTGTCCTATCTGACCGAGACGCTCGTCGAAATGGGGCACGACGTCACGCTGTTCGCAAGCGGCGATTCCGTCACGTCGGCGCGCCTCGAGGCCGCCTGGCCGCGCGCGCTAAGGCTCGATCCGTCGATCCGCGACGGAATGGCGCCCCATATGCGCCTTCTCGAGCAGGTTGCGCGCGTCGCACATACGTTCGATGTCCTGCACTTCCATCTCGACTACCTGCCGTTTCCGCTGCTGTCGCGTCTCGATGCGCCGTTCGTCACGACGCTGCACGGCCGCCTCGACCTGCCGGAACTGCAGCCCGTGTTCGACGCGTTTCCGAACGCGCCCGTCGTGTCGATCTCGGACTCGCAGCGCACGCCGCTGCCGCAGGCCGGTTGGGCAGGCACCGTCTACCACGGGCTGCCCGCCACGCTGCTCACGCCGCAGGCCGACCGCAAGCCCGAATATCTCGCCTTCCTCGGCCGCATCTGTCCGGAAAAGCGCGTAGACACCGCGATCCGGATCGCAGCGCAAAGCGGCCTCCCGCTCAAGATCGCGGCGAAGGTCGACAAGGTCGACGAGGATTATTTCAAGACCGAAATCGAGCCGCTCCTCGATTCCGCGCATGTCGAGTTCATCGGCGAGATCAACGAGGCGCAGAAGCCGGCGTTTCTGTCAGGCGCGAAGGCGCTGCTGTTCCCGATCGACTGGCCGGAGCCGTTCGGCCTCGTGATGATCGAGGCGATGGCGTGCGGCACGCCCGTCGTCGCGTTCAACCGCGGCTCCGTGCCGGAAGTGATCGACGACGGCGTGACGGGCTTCATCGTCGAGGACGTGCAAGGCGCGGTGGGCGCGCTGCACCGGATCGACGAATTGTCGCGCGATGCAATCCGCGCGCAATTCGAGCAACGTTTCAGCTCGCACGCAATGGCGCGGCGCTATATCGACATCTATGAAACGCTGCGCGAGTCGGCCAAGCAACCACAATGGCGACGCGCGGCGGCGGGTTAACCCTTTAGCCGGCGCCATTGCAGAAATGATGCGCCCATTACGTCCCACAGAGAAGAAAGCCGCATCGGTAAATGCGGCTTTCTTTTTGCCAAGCGCTCGATAATCAGCCGATCAAAAACCGCTCACGGTTTTTGCCGACGATCCAATGCGGTGGCTTCCCGCGGCCGCTCCACGTGCTGCCGGATTTCGGATCGCGGTATTTGGGCGGCAGTGGTCCTTTCTTCGGCGGACGACCGCGCCTTGCGCGTTCGGCGAATCCCAGATCCTGCGCCGTCAGCCCATACTCGGCGATCTTGCCTTGCAGCTCGGCGATCACGGCCGCGACTTCCTGATGACGCACCTCGTCCGCCTGAGCCTGCAGCTCGGCGATCTGCGCCTTGATTTTCGCGTATTGAGACATTTCGACTCCCTATATCATGATCCGCCTGGCATTTCCCAGCCTAGACACAAAGGATCTATTGCGCAATCGGAATTGCTACGAAATCCACCAAATTTATTTCGTCTGATAAATTTTAAAAATCAATTGCAATACTCCTGCAATGCGGCCTTATTCTAATAAAAACACTGATCGGCCAATCTCAATTTGACAATCGTTGACCCTTCACAATCCGTAAGATTTCCTATAATCCAGACGGCGTTCGTGGATGCGTCCCCGCTTTTGGCGGCGCGATCCGTTTTCGATTTACATGACCAGGAGCCACTTCAATGAAATTACCTCAGCGTCTCGCAGCGGAAGTGTTCGGCACGTTCTGGCTCGTTCTAGGCGGCTGTGGCAGCGCCGTGCTGGCGGCCGCTTATCCGGGCCTCGGAATCGGCTTTGCCGGCGTCGCATTGGCCTTCGGCTTGACGGTCCTGACGATGGCGTTCGCAATCGGCCACGTCTCCGGATGCCACCTGAATCCTGCCGTGAGCGTCGGCCTGACCGTGGCGGGACGTTTCCCGGCCCGCGATCTCGTGCCGTATGTCGTCGCGCAGGTCGTCGGCGCCACGCTCGGCGCGTTCGTGCTGTATCTGATCGCGACCGGCAAGCCGGGCTTCGACGTCGTCGGCAGCGGCTTCGCGACGAACGGCTATGACGCGCGCTCGCCCGGCCATTACTCGCTCGCGGCCGCGTTCCTCTGCGAAGTCGTCCTGACGGGCTTCTTCCTTTTCGTAATCCTCGGCTCGACCGACAAGCGAGCGCCAGCCGGCTTCGCGCCGATCGCGATCGGCCTGTGCCTCACGCTGATCCACCTGATCTCGATCCCGGTGACGAACACGTCGGTGAACCCGGCGCGCTCGACGGGGCCGGCGCTCTTCGTCGGCGGCGAGGCGATCGGCCAGCTGTGGCTGTTCTGGGTAGCGCCCATCATCGGCGCGGCGATCGCCGGTGTGGTGTACCCGCTCGTCGCGGGCCGCGACGAAAGCTGACGCCGGCGCGGCAGGATTCGCGCCGGCCGTCCGCACCTCGCCTCACGGGGCGACGCGACAGAGGGATACGATCATTCGCCCCTCGCCGGTCAGCGGCGACGGGGCGAAGCCGGAACGGGCGCCGTGGCGCCCGTTTTTTCATCGACGGCGGCTTGCCGTGCGCGTCAGTGCGTCGCGGAATCCTCGAGCACGAACAGCGTACGCAAATGGCGCGCGACGCCCGCTTCGAAATTGTTGCCGATCCGCGGCACCTTCGGCAGACGCGAGACGAGATCGGGATTCGCGTTGTTCATCATGAACGGGTGCCCTGCCGTCTCGAGCAGATCGATGTCGTTCATGTTGTCGCCGAACGCGACGCAATGCGCGGAATCGACGCCGAGCCGCTCGAGCACGACACGCAGCGCGCGCCCCTTCGACACGTTCGCCGTCATCACCTCGAGGCAATCGGGTAGCGAGTACGTGACGTACAGCGCGTCGCCGAACTGGCGCGCGAGGTTGTCGGAAATGACGGCCAGATCCCCCGGCTCGCCGATGTAAAGCACCTTCGCGATGTCCGCGCCGTCGTGCGACAGCATATCGACGACGTCGTAGCGAAATCCGGAATCCTGATGGAATGCGAGCAGATGCGGCGCGTCGCGGTCGATCAGCCAGCCGTCGTTCGTGAAGAGATTGACGATCACGCGGCCGTGCGGGCCGACAAGCTCGGGCCGCACCAGTTGCCGCACCGTGTCGGCGGGCACGTCCTGCGCGTGGATCCGCGTATCGTCGGGCGCATGCACCCGCGCGCCGTTCGACGTGATCAGGTACGGCCGGATGCCGAGCACGTCGCGAATGCCGGCGACGTCCGCATAGTGGCGTCCCGTCGCGATCACGAAGCGCACGCCGTCGCCCGCGAGCCGCCGTACCGTGTCGATCGTGTACAGATCGAGCTGGTGATCGCTGTTGAGCAGGGTTCCGTCGAGATCGGTTGCGATGACTTTGTACATGGCGGACATCGGAGGATGCGGGGGGCGCAGAGAGAAGCGGACATTCTATCGTCGGATGGAAAACGCTGCTCGCCGATGTCCGTTCACGCTCGTCGCACTCATTGCCGCGCCGTGAGCCCGAGCCTTGCCGCTTCCTGTGCGGCAAGCCGCAGTGCGCCGTGCGCGGAGTCGGCTTGCGGCGCGACGAGCCGCGCACGGTGGGGCTCCGGCACCGCGCTCACGAGCGCGTCGGCAAGCCCGCCGCACAATGCGACGGGCAGCGCCGCAGCAGGATCGAGCGCATCGATCATCTTGCCGATCTCGGCGCCCGCTTGCTCGATCCATTGCGCGGCGGCCGGATGGTCGCGATGCGCGAGCACGATCGGCGCAAGGCATGCATATGCCGTCTGATTCGCTTCGCATGACCAAACGATGAGCGCGTCGCGATCGGACGCGCCGGTATACGTGACGAGCGCCTGCGCGAACGCGTCGAGCGGAGCGCGGCCGTCGAGCGCCTGCTGCGCATACGACAGCGCGCGCAGGCCGAGCCATGCGCCGCTCGCCTCATCGCCGGACGGAAAGCCGTACCCGCCCGCGATCCGGCAGGCGCCCGTCTCGTCAAGCGCGGCGGCAATGCTGCCGGTGCCGAGCGCGACGACGACGCCCGGCGCGCCGCCGTGCGCGCCGACGACAGTCGTGTATGCGTCGCTTTCGACCGCGAGCGCGGCAAGCGGCGCGCTCGCGCGAAATGCGCTCAGCCACTCGCGATGGTTCACGCCGGCAAGGCCGCAGCCAAGCACGCAGCGCTGCCAGTCGAACGCGACGCCAGCCCGCGCGCAAGCGTCCATGCAGGCGCCCCCGATCGAGCGCCACGCGGCGTCGATGCCGAGCGCGAGCCCCGACGGCCCACCGCTGCCTTGCGCGAGTTCGCGCCCCTGCGCATCGGCGAGCACCGTACGGGTGCCCGTGCCGCCGCCGTCGACGCCGATCAGAAAAATGTCATTGCCCATTGCCGCTTCAGTCCAGATGATTCGTCGAAGTGTCACTGATGTAAGAGCTTAACCGCAACGGCCCGCCGCGCCCATCGGCCGAACGGCCAGGCTTGCACGCGCTCGCCGATCCGTTATGCTGGCGCGACCAGATCGACGAAACAGGCGAGAGATGCCGATGCAGGAACGCTGCAATTGGGTAAAAACCGAAGCGGACGCTCACTATCACGATACCGAATGGGGCGTGCCGTCGCACGACGACCGGCACTTGTTCGAAATGCTCGTGCTCGAGGGCGCACAGGCAGGCTTGTCATGGTCGACGATCTTGAACAAGCGCGCCGGCTATCGCGCGGCGTTTGCCGACTTCGACGTCGACAAGGTCGCCCGTTTCACGCCGAAGCGGATCGACGAGCTGGTGCTCGATGCGCGCATCGTACGCAACCGCGCGAAGATCGAGGCAACCGTCGCGAACGCGCGCGCGGTCCAGCAGATTCGCGCGGAGCACGGCTCGCTCGCGGCGTTCCTGTGGTCGTTCGTCGACGGCGCGCCGTTACAGAACGCATGGGCGTCGTACCGCGAAGCGCCGGCGTCGACCGAGCGCTCGGATGCACTCAGCAAGGCGCTCAAGCGCTACGGCTGCAAGTTCGTCGGCTCGACGATCTGCTATGCGCTGATGCAGGCGACGGGCATGGTCAACGACCACGAGAAGAACTGTCCATGCCGCGCGCGCTGCGCGGCGCTCGGCAAGAAGATGGGGAAAAAGGGGTCGGCGGCATGACGCTTGGGCATCCGGCCACGTGCGTCAGCGACGATCTCAGCCGAACTGCGGGGCGTCGGTTCGCGGGGCTGGGCGTGAAGTAGAAGCAGCGGACCGTCGAGCCGCCTTCGATTGCACTCGGCGAAGCGGGCGTGAATTCGAAGATGGGCGTGTGTCGATCGACGACCCGATGAACCGGCGGCCTCGGGAGCATCGGGAGTTCCAGCACGCGGACGACGTGAAACCAGGCGATCCACGCACGGCGAGCGCCGCCGCGAAGATCGACCTCTGGTGCGGCGAGCACGCGCCGCGCTCGATCGAGCGCGCGGCGCGTGTGGTGTGTCGCGACCGCTTGCACCCGCCCTGCCCGGCTGCTGCCCGCGCGACCCAAGCAAAACGGCGGTGCGACTTCTTGCGAAGCGGCACCGCCGTCGAGGCGAAGCGGACGAAGCTTAGTGGAGCTTCTTCGGCAGCATCTGGCTGCGCAGGCGCTTGTGCAGACGCTTCACCGCAGCAGCCTTCTTGCGCTTGCGCACGGCAGTCGGCTTTTCGTACGATTGGCGCTCACGCAGCTCGGCGATCAGGCCATTTTTTTCGATAGCGCGGCGGAAGCGGCGAATCGCCACTTCGAACGGCTCATTTTCTTTCAAAAGAATCGTCGTCATGTCGTTCCTAATTTGCTTGATACGGTCAAAAACGTAGCGGCCAAGCGCCACGCACCGGCCTTCCGGGCGTTTCCACGAACGGGCGAAACGAGCGGGTAAGCGGCCTCGGAGGCCGGAAAAGAGAGGCGGAATGCACCGCGAAACGCCCGGCAATCAACACCAGACGCCGCGTTTGACTGCCAGCAGACATGCCCTACGCATCCACGTAAACGGCAAAGGCGTGACAGAAATCTCAATTCAGCCAATCATCATAACAGGTAATTGTCGGCTGAGCCAGTGGTTTATTGTTCTTCCAAGGCTTCCGCATGAAGACCCTTGTCAATCAAGGCCAAGAATGGAACTTCGCAGCTCAGGGTCCCCAGCGGCGAGGTTGCGGATATTTTTGAGGCTGACTTTCTTGGGCTGCTGTTGCTGGGCCAGCCGGGCCAGATTAAGGGTCATTTTTCGCAAGGTCGCCATATTGCGGGCAGCTACTTTGTCGTGGATCAGACAGGCATCCTCGGCCCACGAAACATCCAGCACCCTGTGCAACTGGTTTTCGATGCCCCAATGGGCCCGGATCAATTGCATCATCTCTGCCGCCTTGGCCGGCTTCGAACTGATGGAGTAGCGCAGCTCGGTCGCGAGCTTCTCACCGATCCGGCGCGTGCTCTCGATCATCACCAGCCGCTTGATGCCCGCCCATTCCCGTTCCAGCGCCGAGAGCCAGTCCACATCCTCACCGACGCGGCAGATTTGTGTTTCGAGGCGGCCGTGCGACTTGCCATGCTCGACATGCTCCCAGTAGGAGTGCTCCAATTGATCTTGTCGGGCCGCGGTGAACCACTGGCGAATGCCCTCGGCCAGCTTGGGCTGGTTCTCCTTGACCGCCAGCACGTAATCCGCCTTGGCCTCGACGAGGGTTCGTGCAATCTCGTGTTAGGTGCCCATCGCATCGATACTCACCGTCGCCCCGCTCAACTCCAGCGTTTTGAGCAATTCAGGAATCGCCGTCAGCTCGCTGCTCTTGTCGGCCGTGCTCACTTGCGCCAGACTCAAGCCGTTATTCGAGCACCACGCCGACACCAGATGCAGCGCCGATGCCTCTCGGGTGCGGCTGCCGCGCACGCTCTTGCCGTCGATCGCCACATGCTGACCGGCAAGGCTCGGGCACAAACCACTCGTCCAGGCGACAAAGCATTGTTCGAACGGCACCGGATTGAGCGCCGCAAACACCCGGCTGAAGGTATCCGGCGACGGAATGCCGTTCTCGTACGGCAGATGCTTGCGCAGCCACGCCAGTTGGCTACGCCCCCCCACAGCGTCATCGTCTCCGCCCACACAGCACGGCGCACAAGGCTGTCAGTAGAATCTCGTCCAGCGCGTGGCGGCATTTACGGCAACGCGGATCGTATAGATCCTCAAACGCGCCCATGATCGTGGCCACCTCTCGGGTAAAAATCGAAAGTAAACCTCAGGCGATTCTTGCTTACAACCGCCTTCTGCCCTCAAGCCCATTGTTTATCGGCGCCTTCATGCGGAAGCCCTGCTTGTTCTTCTGACCGAAAACCTGTGCAAGCGCCGTTGCGCGCGCCGCGAACGGCACCGGGCCGTGCATGCGATTGCTGCACCTGCAACGTTTGCTCACCGAACGATCTGAGTAAAAAAATCGGGCCGAATCTCGTCGCGTCCCTCAAGTTTTTTTGGCGTGCGCCGAAATCCAGCACAAGGCGGCCGGCAAAGAACGAGTGCTTCCGCCCCCGCCAATAGTGGCATTGATGGGCTCTACGGCTCAATTAGGAGATTTTCATGCTCGGAATCAACAGCAACATCAACTCGTTGGTCGCTCAGCAGAACCTCAACGGCTCGCAAAGCGCCCTGTCGCAAGCGATCACCCGTCTGTCGTCGGGCAAGCGCATCAACAGCGCAGCCGACGATGCAGCAGGCCTCGCTATCGCGACCCGGATGCAAACGCAGATCAACGGCCTGAACCAGGGCGTGTCGAACGCGAACGACGGCGTGTCGATCCTGCAAACGGCGTCGAGCGGCCTGACGTCGCTGACGAACAGCCTGCAGCGTATCCGCCAGCTCGCGGTGCAAGCATCGAACGGCCCGCTGAGCGCGAGCGACGCATCGGCGCTGCAACAGGAAGTTTCGCAGCAGATCGCTGAAGTGAACCGTATCGCTTCGCAGACGAACTACAACGGCAAGAACATCCTCGACGGCTCGGCTGGCACGCTCAGCTTCCAAGTCGGCGCGAACGTCGGCCAGACGGTCAGCGTCAACCTGACGCAAAGCATGTCGGCTGCGATGATCGGCGGCGGCATGGTCCAGTCGGGCCAGACGCTCGGCACGCTCAAGGTCGCCGTCGATTCGAGCGGCGCGGCCTGGACGTCGACCAGCACCGGTCAGGAAACGACGCAAATCAACGTCCTGTCGGACGGCAAGGGCGGCTTCACGTTCACCGACCAGAACAACCAGGCGTTGGCTGCGGCGGCCGTCACCGCGCTGTTCGGTTCGTCGACCGCAGGCACGGGCACCGCGGCCGCGCCGGCGTTCCAAACGCTGACGGTGAACGCAGCTGCAACCAGTTCGCTGAGCGCGTCGGATCAGGCGGCGGCGACGGCAATGGAAGCGCAGATCAACGCGGTCAACCAGCCGCAGACGGTCTCGAACCTGAACGTCAGCACGCAGACGGGCGCCTACCAGGCGATGGTGTCGATCGACAACGCACTCTCGACGGTGAACAACCTGCAGGCAACGCTCGGTGCCGCCCAGAACCGCTTCACCGCGATCGCGACGACGCAGCAAGCGGGTTCGAACAACCTGGCGCAAGCGCAATCGCAAATCCAGAGCGCGGATTTCGCTCAGGAAACCGCGAACCTGTCGCGCGCGCAAGTGCTGCAGCAAGCCGGCATCTCGGTGCTCGCGCAAGCGAACTCGCTGCCGCAGCAAGTGCTGAAGCTCCTGCAATAACGTGTACCGAACGACGGGCCGCGCTGTCCGGCGGCCCGCCTTTGTGCGGCGGCGCAACACCCTCGTGGCCGCCGCACGTTTTTGTTTTCTGAATCTACCGAATCTCGCGAATTTCGCGCGCCGTTTCCGGCGACGAAGGGAGCTATCCGATGTCCACGCCCGTCACCAGCACTACGACTACGACGCAGCAGCAAACCAACGCGGCGCTACAGCAAGCAGCGCAGTCGATCATCAGCGGCTCGACGGGCAACTCGTCGATGGACGTCAACTCGCTCGTGACCGCGCTCGTCAACGCAAAAACGGCGGGCCAGACCGCCGCGCTGTCGACGTCGATCGCCACCGACCAGACGACGCTTTCCGCGCTCGGCACGCTGAAGGCCGCGCTCACCGCGCTGCAAGCCGGGATTGGCTCGCTCAGCGACGGCACGTTGACCCAGAAATTCACCGCCACGGCGACGGGCAGCGGCCTCACGGCGACGACGGCCGCCGGCGCGGTGGCCGGCAGCTATTCGGTTGCCGTCACGCAAATCGCCACGTCGCAGACGTTGTCTTCCGGCGCATTCGATGCGACGCAGCAGCTCGGCACGGGCACGCTGACACTGTCGGTCGGCGGCAAATCGACGTCGATTTCGATCGACTCGACGAACAACACGCTTTCCGGCATCGCCGCCGCGATCAATTCCGCATCGAACAACCCCGGCGTGACGGCGACGATCGTCACGGGCACCGACGGCGCGCACCTCGTGCTGCGCTCGGCGACGACGGGCGCCGCGAACGTGATCAACGTCGGCGTGAGCAACCTGTCCGGCGACAACGGGCTGTCGAGCCTCAATGTGACGTCGACGGCGAGCACGACGGGCGGCCAGTCGACGATCCAGTCCGGCGGCACGATCGCATGGATGCAAAGCACGTCCGCGCAGGACGCCGAGTTCACGGTGGGCGGCATCGCCGCGTCGAGCGCGAACAACGCGGTGACGGGCGCGATCGCCGGCGTCACGCTGAATCTGACGCAGGCCGCCGTCGGCACGACGCAGACGCTCGACGTCGCGACCGACACGACCGCGCAGGCGACCGCGATCACGAACGTCGTCAACCTGTACAACACGGTCGTCACGACGATGGCGTCGCTGTCGTCGCTGTCGGGCGCGGGCACCAGCTCGCAAAGCGCGGGGCCGCTCCTCGGCGACTCGACGCTCAACATGATCCGCAACTCGCTCGCACGGGTCGTCGGCGCAGGCGTCACGACGGGCGGCTCGACCGTGTCGCTCGCGTCGATCGGCATCACGTTCGCCGATAGCTCGACGTCGACGCAGGCGGACGGCACGCTGACCATCGACACCACGAAGCTGAATGCGGCGCTGCAGAACAATCCGTCGACCGTCGCCGCGCTGTTCAACTCGACGAACGGCATCGGCGCTGAACTGAACAACACGATCCAGGGCTACGTGCAGACGGGCGGCGTCTTCGATACCCGTTCGAACGCGCTGAACCAGGATCTGAAGAGCCTCGCGCAGCAGCAGACGCAGCTCGCGTCGTACGCGTCGCAACTGACGTCGCAGTACAACGCCCAGTTCACCGCGCTCAACACGCTGATGGCGCAGATGAACACCAATTCGAACTACCTGACGCAACTGTTCGGCGGCGCCAACAGCTCGGGCACGCTGGCGACCAACAAGTAACGAATCGAGCACGATGGAGAAGCCGGAAATGGATCAGCTGTCGTTGGTTGAACACGTGCTGTCGATCACCCGCGAAATCGATCACGCGGTGCAGATGGCCAACTGGACCGAGGCCGCGCGCCTGACCGAAGAGCGCTCGCCGTATCTGATGTCGATCTCGGCCGAACAGACGCCCGCGTCGCTCGCGCTCGTGCGCCAGGTCCAGGCGATCGATGCTGCGCTTCTCGCGAACGCGAAGGCGGCGCAAGCCGAGTTGCAGGTCGAATACCGCACCGCCATGGATCGGTTGAGCAAGGCCGGCGCCTATCAGGCGGCTGCGCAGTTCTGATCTGACGAATTCCCCCCACAACAACAAATCACGCGTTTCGGCGCGTGCTCGTTCACCTCACGGCCCGCCGCAAGGCGGGCATTTTTTCGCCCGTTGTGCGCAGACGCGATCTATCAATTGGCGGACAATTTCTCACCGGGATGCTCGATTAGGCCGCTAGATATCGCTCATTCGGTCGGGGCACGTTCTTCATGCCCGCATCCTCGCTCGGCCCGCCCCTCGGAGCAGCAGATGCATGCCGACATCGCACTTGTGCCCCAAAAAGCATGCTTGCCCATCGTCGTGACGGCAAGTTCGAACGTGCTGGCCGAATGGCGCGTAAGCGCAGCAAGTCCGCAGTCTCGCTCGGCATACGCGGGCCGAGTCGAGCCGGCAACGCTTCGCCTACGCTCAACCCGCCCCGCTTCACCCACTCAAAATTCAATAGAGCCAAAATTGAGAACGCTTCCCCGAAGCCACAGCGGCCATCGACGCAAAGCGAAGAATGGTCGCCAGCGGGAACCGCTTGACAAGCCGCCCGCCGCCGTGGATCACTGAGGCTTCTTCTTACCCCGCCTTACCCCGCGAAAACGCGAAAGGATGCTCCCATGTCCGTCGAAACCTGGCTCGCATTCGCCGGCGCGAGCATCGTGCTCCTGATGATCCCCGGCCCGACGATCCTGCTCGTGATCGGCGATTCGCTCGCGAACCGCAATCGATCGTCGTGGAGCACCGTCGCGGGCGTCGCGGCCGGCGACACCACCGCGATGACGATCTCGCTCGCCGGCGCGGGCGCGCTGCTCGCGATGTCGGCCGCCGCGTTCACGGCGCTCAAGCTCGTCGGCGGCGGTTATCTGATCTATCTCGGCATCCGGTCGATCCTGCACGCGCGTCGCATCGGCGCGAGGGACGTGAGCGTCGAGCGCCGCTCGGCGAAGCGGCGTTTCTTGTCCGCATGGGCCGTCACCGCGCTGAACCCGAAGAGCATCGTGTTCTTCGTCGCGTTCACTCCGCAGTTCATATCGCCGCACGAGACGTTCGCGCAGCAGTGCGCGGTTTTGCTGCCGACTTTCGTCTGTCTCGCGACGATCAACGCCGCCTGCTATGCGCGCATCGCGCGCTTCGCGGCCGCTCGGCTGACGGGCGCCGCGGCGCAGCGCCGCTTCGGTTATGGCGGCGGCGCCGCGCTGATCGGTGCGGGTACGCTGACGCTCGGGATGTCGCGGAGCTGACCTCGCGCGTGTGCCGGCCGGCCGCGCAGGCAATGCCGGCCGCGCGTCCGAGGCGAACACGTGAATACTCCCGGAAGCCTGACGCACGTTCGAAGCGGCGCACGAGCGCCCCGAAAGCTGTCCCATCCGCGATGCCGGCCGCATCTGCTAAACCGGCTCGCAAGCACGCCCGACAACCGGGCGTGCTGCCCGCTACGGCATCTCGGCCGAGCGTCAGCCGAAATCGAGCGCCGCAGTCAGATCCCCCGGCGGCAGCGCGTCGCGCGCCGCGAACGCGCGCTCGCGCGCGAGCACGCCGTCGAGCGGCGAAAGCCCGTGCACGCGCGAGATGAAGCGCAGGATCGAGTTCGTGTCGTACAGCGTGTGATCGACGTAGCCCTTCTTCGCGAACGGCGAGATCACCATCGCCGGGATCCGCGAGCCCGGGCCCCAGCGGTCGCCCTTCGGCGGCGACACCGGGTCCCACCAGCCGCCATTCTCGTCGACCGTCAGGATCACGACCGTGTGTGGCCATTGCGGGCCGCGCATGATGTGGTCGATCACCTTCGCGATGTGACGGTCGCCCGACTCGACGTCCGCATACCCCGCGTGCATGTTCAGGTTGCCCTGCGGCTTGTAGAACGTGACGGTCGGCAGGCGTCCCGCGACGATGTCGGCGATCAGATGGTTCGTCGACGGATCGTCGCCGAGGCCCGCATCGCGCACGTGCCGGCGTCGCGCCTCCGAGCCAGGCGCGTAGTTCGCGAAGTAGTTGAACGGCTGATGGTGATACTGGAAATCCGGCATCGAGCCCGTGTCGCGATGCTCGAGCGCGAATTGCCACGCGCCGCCGTACCACGCCCAGTCGATGTCTTTCTCCGACAAGCGATCGCCGATCGTCGCGTAGTGCTGCGGCGGCAGCACGCGCGGATTCGACGGATCCGCATACGCCGGGTTGCCGTCGACGGGCGGCCGCACGCTGCTCGGCTGATACGGTGGCGCCATCGTGTTCACCGCGTAGCCGTCCGGCGTGAAGAGGCCGTCGTTCTCGAACTTCGGCGGGCCGTCGAGCGCCGATGCGGGCGAATCCGTCGCGAGCTTCAGGCGCGCGCCGGTCGGATCGTCGCCTTCGACGACCGACACCAGATGCTTCGCCGGACTCTTCTGCACGTCCGGATAGAGCGGCGCTTGCGCGGAAATCAGGAAGATGTGGTTCAGCCACGAGCCGCCGAACGCGGCCATGAAGAAGTTGTCGCAGAGCGTGTATTGCCGTGCGAGATTCCAGAGCCGCAGCGTTTCGGCCGAATTGCGGTAATGGCCCATCACGAGCCCGCCCGAGTCGGCCCATGCGGCGAACTGGTCGTTGCGGCCCGCGTTGATCTGCATCTGGTTCTGATAGAAGCGATGCCACAGATCGCGCGTGATGACACCGTTCGGCAGCGGCTTGCCTTGCGCATCGGGAATCACGAACGGCGCGTTGGGCAGCCCCGTGATGTCGCGCTCGCCGATCATATAGCGCTTGCCGTCGACGACCTGCGCCTGCGGCACGAGGCCGCCCCAGATTTTCGGCAGGGTCGGCAGCGGCGTCCTGCCGTCACGGTCGAGTTGCGCGTAGCGCTCGGACGGCACCGCGCCGAGTGGCTGCTGCACGCCGGGGAAATCGCCGAACAGGTTCGCGAAGCTGCGGTTCTCCGCATAGATCACGACGATGTTGCGCACCTCCTTGCGCAATGCGGCATCGAGCCGCAGATCATCGGCCGTGCGCGGGGCGCCCGGTTCAGTCGTCTCGCAGCCGGCAAGCGCGACGCTCGCGCCGAGCGCGGCGATGCCGCCGAGCACGCGGCGGCGGTCGGGGTCTTCGGGAAGGTCGGTCGACGGGGAATTCTTGTCAGTCACTTCTGCTCCTCGATCTTCTGGTTGGTCGTACGGTCCGTCGCGCGCATCGGCGCCTGGAACCGGCAGCGTCGCATCGCTGCTGCCGCAGTCGGACGTGTTTCGTGCGCGCGCGGCCGTTCGACGCCGCTGCCGGCACAATGCGCGCCGCCGACCTATCCGCAACACGCATTCGAACCGCTAGAACGTTTGCAAAAAGGCCGAAGCGACGTGGCCGCAAACCGTCACAAAAACATCACATTCGCGACTATAGCGTGCCGATCGCACTAAACCCTGCTCAATTGATGCATGAACAGCGAAAAATGAAACATTCGTGCGCAAGTTCACCGCGCAAGGAGATCATGTTGCGGGCGCGATCGCGCCGCGAACGCGGCGACCGAATCCGGCATCGCGCCTGTGCGTCGGCCGCACGAGCGGCGCGGTCGAGCGCGTCGCAATCGAGGTGCAGGCGCCGTCATGCGCAACACGCCGGCAGTGTTGCTCAAAAAAAAACGGCTTGGCCATCCCGGGCCGAGCCGTTTCCTCACCGATCGACGCCGACGCTCAGTCAGTGCCGTACTTCGGCGAATGCGGGCCGTACAGCAGCCCGTTCGGCTGGCCGGCCGACAACATCCGGCCGCTCGTCAGCCCCGCGACGTCGACCGCGTCGTCGCTCAGCGTGTGCGCGATCTGCTTGACGGCCGCCTGCGCGAGCGTGGCGATCAGGCCGAAACCGCTGAAATCCATGCTGGAGCCGAGTTCCTTGCCGGTCGCGCGCCCGGTACCCTGCCACAGCAAGTCGCCCGTGCGCAGGTCGACGAGCTTCGCGGACGCCGACACGACCGTCGTGCTGTCGAGCACCGTGTAGACCGAGCCGTACTGCGTGACTGTCGTGTACAGCGCCGCGTCCGCGCCGAAGATCTCGCGCAGCTTCGCGGGCGACACGCTCTGGACGTCGGCGGCGTTCGTCAGGCCGTTCTGCTTGAACGTCTCCTCCATCACGGCGACGGGCACGACATAGTAGCCCGCTTCGGCGACGGGCTGCGTCATCCGCGACAGGAGGCCATACGTCGCCTTAACGTCCGACGTGTCGTTCTGCGGCGGCAGCAGCAGGATCGCGCGCGGCTGGCTTTTCTTGAACGCGGTGTAATCGACGTGCTTCGCCGGCCCAGCGCACGCGGCGAGCAGCACGAGCACGGACACGGCCGACAGGCGTCTTGCGGAAATGAACTTGAACATGGCGGCCCTTATTGCTGTTGTGCGTGCGTTTGAGTTTGCACCGGCGCTTGCGGTTTCGGTTGCGGCGCCGCGGATTTCTTCTTCAGCAGGAAATCCATGAACGGCGACGATTCGGGAAACGATGCCTTCTCGGCCTGGAATGCCTGCTCGGCCTGCTGTTCCTTGCCGACGCTCGCGTACAGCATCCCCAGATGCGCTTCGAATCCGGGCGGCGGACGGTTGCCCTTCGCGCGAATCTGCTGCAGCGCCTTCTCGAGCGCGTCGATCTGGTCTTCGGGGCTCTTTTGTCCCTTGAAGTATTCGTAGACTTGCGGCTGATAGCCGTCCCATTGGTAGAGCGGCTTCGGCTGATTCGCCGCGCAGCCCGTGAGCAGCGCGCCTGCTGCCGCGATCGGCAGCCAGGCCCCCGTCTTGAAGGTCTTCTTCGTTGTTGTCATTGTCGAATGAGTCGATGGATGAATGATTCGGCGCGCGCTGCGCCGCGCGCTTACTTGCCGGACGCGAGCGCGCCCGCGTCGACCTGCTCGACGAGGTGATTGACCGCTTCCTGGATCGCGAGATCGAGCACCTTGCCGTTCAGCGTCGAGTCGTAACCGGCGGTGCCGCCGAAGCCGATGATCTCGCGGTTCGACAGGCTGTATTCGCCCGCGCCCTGGCTCGACAGCACGACTTCCGACGTCGTCGTGTCGACGATGTTCAGGTTCACCTTCGCGTACGCGATCTGGCTCTTGCCGCGACCGAGAATGCCGAACAACTGCTGATCGCCGACTTCCTTGCGGCCGAACTCGGTCACGTCGCCCGTCACGACGTAATTCGCGCCCTTCACTTTCTGCGTCTTCTTCATGAAGGCGGCCTCCTGCTTGATCTCGTCGAGATTCTCGCGATCGAGCACGTTGAAGCGGCGGCTCTGCTGCAGCTCCGTGACGAGAATCGTCTTCGCCTGGCCGCCCAGACGATCGATGCCGTCGGTGAAGATGCCGCGCATGTAGCTCGAACGGTTATCGAACTTGCCGACCGCGATCTCGATCGGCTTGCCGGCAAACGGCTTTTGCGCGCTGGCCGACGCAGGCACGGGCAGCGTGCGCGACGCTTCGGTCGCGCAGCCGCTCAACGCGACGATGGCCGATGCCGCGAGCAACGCCAGAACTGTCTTCGAAGTTTTCAAATGATGGACCCTCCTTGGAGATCGCTAAAAACGCCGTGTCGACGGTCCGGTGCCGATCGGTCGG
Organism: Burkholderia sp. BDU5; assembly: GCF_001522845.1. NCBI lineage: Bacteria > Pseudomonadati > Pseudomonadota > Betaproteobacteria > Burkholderiales > Burkholderiaceae > Burkholderia > Burkholderia sp. BDU5. The sequence continues at coordinate 60,525 of NZ_LOWC01000167.1, forward strand.
CCCGGGTCGTCGCACTCCGCGTGCGCGAATCGATCGGCGCGCTTGCGCGTCCCGGATTCGTCGCCTGCGGCGGCGTCCGTGAAGGCGCGCGCAACGAGCGCGCACGCCGAACGGCGTCGCGTTGCGCTAACGAGCCGCGACGCGACGCCGAATGTCAGATGCAGGATCGAATGAGAAGCGCGAATGGTCGGGATTCGCGCGCAGCGGCCGGCGGGTCCGGCCGTGCATCGGCACGCCGGCGCGTGCGCGCAGCGCGACGCGGCGCACGGCCGGACGGTGTCGAGCCCGCGCGCGGGAAGCGCAGGCCGGATACGATCGCGGCGCGACGCGCCAACGCCGATCGGCCGCGCGCCGGACCGCGCATCGGCCGCGACGCGACGCGCGCCGATGCGTTGCGGCGCACGGGTCCGTTCGCCGCGCATGCTGCCGGCTCGACCGTGTTCACCGCCCCCCGATGCCTGGATGAAGCCAGGCGCCAAATCTCGTTGTGTGCTGCCACTGAGCTCTCACGACACGCAATTATTCTCGTAGAGCGCAACGATAACGGCAACCGTGCACAGGCGACAACAAAAAAGTGCCGAATGTCGAGCGCCCGCAACGTTGCACGCATAACGGGCCGCGTGTCGACGCACCGGGATACCGGGCATTTCTCGATTTCGATTGCCATACCGAGTTTGAAATGCCGATGAAGCACGCCAGTTCGAATTCGGTGGCTTCGGCTCCGACCGGCACGATGGCGGCGAGCTCGATTGATTTCGACACGCGGTCGATATAAGGTGGCACCGCGATTCCGTCACCCCGCATTCAACGGCAGCGATTACGACGATCGCCGCCGATTCGATTATTTCCGCACACGCGTCGATTCGGCGCGTTCACCCGAATTCCATCAACCGATTCACTGCCAGAGACCTTATCGATATGCCTTTCGTCACGATCGATGGCCAGCCTCTTCACTATCAGATCAGAGGCGCCGGCGCGCCTGTCCTGTTCGGGCACAGCTACCTGTGGGATTCGTCGATGTGGGAGCCGCAGCTCGACGCGCTCTCGAAGTCGTATCGCGTCATCGCGCCCGACCTGTGGGGGCACGGCCAGTCCGGCCCGCTGCCCGCCGGTACAAGCAGCCTCGACGATCTCGCGTCGCAGATGTGCGCGCTCCTCGATCACCTCGGCATCGAGACCTGCTCGATCGTCGGGCTGTCGGTGGGCGGCATGTGGGCGGTCCCGCTCGCGCATCGCGCGCCGCAGCGGATCGACCGGCTCGTGCTGATGGACACCTACGTCGGCGAGGAGCCGGACGCGACGCGCAACCAGTATTTCCAGATGCTCGCGGCGATCGACGCAGAAGGCTCGATTCCCGAGCCGCTGCTCGACGCGATCGTGCAGATCTTCTTCCGACCTGGCATCGATCTCGCGAGCGGGCTGCCCGCGGGCTTCCGGCGCGCGCTGCGGACGTTCGCGACGAACTCGCTGCGCGACTCGGTGATTCCGCTCGGCAAGATCACGTTCGGCCGCACCGACGCGCGCTCGAAACTGAGCGCGCTGCCGGCTGACCGGACGCTCGTGATGTGCGGCGCGAACGACGTCGCGCGACCGCCCATGGAGACCGACGAGATGGCGACGCTCATCGGCTGCGAGAAGGTGTTCGTGCCGAATGCCGGACATATCTCGAATCTCGAGAATCCGGAGTTCGTCACGCGTATGCTGCTCGACTGGCTCGGGCGCGACGGCCGTCAGGCATGACGAGCCTGACGCAGCACAGGACGCGGCGCGCAACGCATCAGAAGTACGGCGGCTCGGCGCTACGTCGCGAGCGCCGGTGCGTCGACGCAACCTGACACGGTACGGCCCGGCAAACCACCGCAGCCGGAGACCGTTCGACGGCCGCGCCGTCGCTCGCGACGATGCCGAACGGCGCGACGGCGTCGATGCGAGGCCGCGCCGCGTGGCCGCCGTGCCGAATCGAATCAGGCGACCTTGAACTGCCCGACCGCTTCGGCAAGCTCCACCGCCTGCGTCTGCAGCGCCGAAGCCGCGGCGGCCGACTGCTCGACGAGCGCCGCATTCTGCTGAACCATCTCGTCGAGCTGCGCGACCGCGCGATTCACTTCCTGGATGCCACGCGTCTGCTCGTCGGCGGCGTTCGAGATCTCGCGCATGATCGTCGTCACGTTCGAGACCGTGCCGACGATGTCGCTCATCGTTTGCCCCGCCTCCTGAACCAGCGTCGCGCCCGTCGACACGCTCGTGACGCTCGACGCGATCAGCGCCTTGATCTCCTTCGCCGCCTGCGCGCTGCGCTGCGCGAGCGTGCGCACCTCGCCCGCGACGACCGCGAAGCCGCGCCCTTCCTCGCCCGCGCGCGCCGCCTCGACAGCCGCATTCAGCGCGAGGATGTTGGTCTGGAACGCGATACCGTCGATCACGCCGATGATGTCGCTGATCTTGCCCGACGCACCTTCGATCTCGTGCATCGTCGACACGACGTCGGAGACGACCGTGCCGCCGCGCGACGCGACGGACGCCGCGTTCGTCGCGATGTCGTTGGCCTGGCGCGCGGCGCCCGCCGATTGCGTGACCGTCGACGTGATCTCCTCGATCGACGCGGCCGTCTCCTGAAGGCTCGCCGCGGCCGATTCGGTGCGGCGCGACAGATCGTGGTTGCCCGATGCGATTTCGCTCGCCGCATGGCGCACCGATTCGCTCGCGTCGCGAATCGCGCGCATCACGTCGTGCAGCTTGCCGACGAACGCATTGAACGAGCGCGCGATCTGCGCGACTTCGTCGCGGCCCGTGTCGTGCAGACGCTGCGTCAAGTCGCCCGTGCCGGAGCCGATCGACTCCATCGCGTCGCGAACGCGCGCGAGCCCCTTGAACGCGACGCCCGTGACGGCGCTCACGATCACCGCCGCGACGACGACGAGCGCGACGAGCGTGCCGATCGACACGAGCAACAGCGAATGCATGCCGGCCGTCGCGTCGGACTTGTCGAGCGCGACGACGGTCAGCCAGTCGGTGCCCGGCACGGCGCGCGCGCGCATCAGCTTCGCGACGCCCGCGACGTGCGCTTCGATCGGCGCGGCGTTGTCGTCGGCCGACGACGCGGCGAGCGCGTCGATGCTCAGATCGTCCGACAGATCGGTGACAGGCTTGAGCGTGAGCTTCGGATCGGAATGCGCGACGATGTGACCGCTGCGGTCGACGAGCATCCCGAAGCTCTCGGGCGTCGGATGGATCGCCTTGACGTTCGCGATCACGCTGTCCATCGCGACGTCGCCGGACACGACGCCCTTCAGCACGCCGTCCCGCAGGATCGGCGCGGCGAACGCGACGACGAGCTTGCCCGTCCCGACATCGACGTAAGGCGGCGTGACGACGGGCTTGCCCGCCTGCACGGCCTGCTTGTACCACGGGCGGCCGGTCGGATCATAGTCGGGCGGGATGCCGGTCGCGTCGGAGAACTTCGCGGTCTTGTCCGCGTAGCCGACGTAGACGTTGGTGAATCCGCCAGCGGCGGCGATCTGCTTGAGCGCCGGAATCGGATCGGGCGCGAGGGTCGCGTCTTCGGCCGACACGATCATCTGCGTCTTCGACGCGACCCAGTCGGCGATGCCCGCCTCGTGGCCGATCAGCACCGCACTGAGGTTCTGGCTGATGGACTCGCGGTTGTAGCGATTGGCGACGAAGTAGTTGAGCGCCGTGTTGATGACGAGCGAGCCGATGACGATGGCAAGGCACGCGACGAGGATGCGGGACCGGATCGAGGAGAGCATGAGGGCGACATGGGGGGTAGGCGAACTTATTGGTTAACGGCAGCGGAAAGGTCCGACTTAACCCGAAGAAGGCGGAGAGCCAGGGTTTTCGCGCTAGGGTTTACACCGGGTGCGCGAGTGTTTTTGTCTGATGTATTGCCATTTTTCTAACGACTCAAAAGGAATCGAGTCGATCGAAAAAATTGGCGATGAAACGTGAATCGATGGCTCCAAACCGAGTGACTAGCTGTTCGAGCGGAGCGCCATCTCGATTCCATTGCCCCCGTAGCAAAGGAACGGCGAACGACGCAATGCCGGCAACGCAGTCGCCGGCTCGACGCCCGGGCGAAAGCAGGCGCTCGCGAAGGCGGCTACGCATGCAGACGCGCATGACCGCACAGCGCGACCGCATGCCGCTTGACCACCGCATGGAATCCCATGCAGCGATCGACCGTTCGGCTGTCACCGCTTCTGCTGCTCGTCCTCCGCGTGCAAGAGCTGCTTCTTGAATTTGCCCACCGTTGCGTGATCGTGACCGTAACTCACCACGCGATAGACCGCGCGAGCAACGTTGCCGCCGCCCACGTTGCAGATGATCGTGCCGTTCGCGCTCTTCAGGCCCGGCGCGTGCTGGCCGATCCAATCGTGATTCTCGATGGTCGTTTCGATGCGGCAATCGTCGGGAATGTCGATCCCGATCTTCGACAAGAAGGCGCGCGGGTGAGACAGATATTCGAGATATTCGTCGGGCGTGCATTCCCAAAAATGAACATGGAATGGCTCGTCACGAATGATCTCGGAACGCGCTGATAGGTCCACGATTTTTGTCGGCATTTTGGTCTCCTGATGCGGCATCGACGCGCCGGCTTGCCATTAATGGACGAAACACAGTCAGTTCGAAAAGGCCGCCGCAGACGAATTCGTCTGCGGCGCTCTCGGGTCCGCGAACGTCGTTCAACGGAACGTTTGCAACCGATCTACAGCGAGCACTTCAGATGCAATCACCACGCATGGATCGGCAATCGCGCTGTCAGCCCACCGGCGGCGTCAGCGGAATCGACATCTCATGCCTGAACAAATCCCCCGGATCGACCGCCTGCTTCGTCGCGACGAGCGACGCCGCCTTGTCGCCGTAGTAAAGCTCGAGCCACCGCGGATCGATTCGCGCCGGGTCCTTCTCGAGATACTTCATGTCGATGTCCGGATAGTTGATGTAGCAGCCCTCGTAGCGGCCGCCGGCATCGTCATAGGGCTTGCCGCCCTGATCCGCATACACGGCGGTGAACAGATCGTGCAGCCATTCGACGTGGAACGCGTCGTCGCCGGGATTCGTCCAGTAGGTCTGATATTGGGACTTCAATAGCGAACGCCGCTGATAGACCGACGTCGGATTCGTGCTTTCGTCGTTCGTGTTCACGCAGCCCCCGTACGAATCGATCTGCACCAGCGTTTGATTCAGACGCGGATCGTCTCGGGTATTCAGATAGGTCCACAGCGCGTCGATCTCGGTGTTGTCGAAATTGCCGATCTGGTACGCCGACTTGTACTTGCCGCGCCGATTCGCGCCCGATGGGTTGATCATCTGCGTCAGATACAGCCAGTCCATCTTCAACGCGTTTCGAGTCGCGTGCGTCAGCCTCTGCCCGGCGAGCGGATGTCCGAGCGTCGGAAGATTCGGCGCGACGAATCGATCCCAGATGACCGGCATCTGGCCGGCCGCCGCATTCATCGTGTCGACGAAATCGATGAAGGGCGCATCCACCGCGCCGCCGACCGTCCCGTCTTTTCCCGTGTACTGGATCGCGAGCACGATCGGCCCGGTCGAGCGGTGCTGCAGCTTCAGGAGCGTGAACAAACCGCCGTTCGCGCGCGCCGGATCGCCGGCGTTCCAATCGGCGTCGTTGCGGCTGAACCAATCCCAGTAAGTCTGGATGAAGTGGCCGAAGCTCGCCTTCGTGAAATGCGGCCAGGGATACGCGAGCGTCAGCCAGTAAGCGTCGCGCGGCGCATCGGGCAGCGCCTTGAAGTAGTAATTCAGGATGATGCCGAAGTTGCCGCCTCCGCCGCCGCGGCACGCGATGAAGAGCGCCCGGTCCATCGCGTCGGCGCAGCCGAGATGCACATGCTTCGCCTCGAGCGCGGCGCCGCCCCGCGCGGGCGTCAGGATGTCGACGCCGGCCAGCCAGTCGACCGTCAGGCCGTGCATGCGCGACAGCAGGCCATATCCGCCGCCAACGATATGACCGCCCGCCCCAACCGAATAACACGAGCCGCCGGGGAGCGTCTTGCCCGACGTCTTGTACAGGCCGACATAGCCGTCCCAGTTCTGGCTGCCCGAGGCCAGGCGAAACTGGTGACGCGCCAAACCGACGCGATCGAACGCCGACGTCAACTGCCCGCGCGGATCGAAATCGAAACCCGACATCAGACCGAGATCGACGATGGCGAGCGGTCGCCCATCGTCGCTCGGCAAACGGTTCGCGACGAAACCTTCGTAGCAGTGCCCGCCGCTGCGCACGGTGATCCTGCAGCCCTTCGCGAGCGCATCGCGTGACGCCGCGATCACGTCGTCGGCCGTGCGGCATACGTAGATCGCCTCGGCGCCTGCGTTGGCCGTCGGCGGCCAACGCAGGTTGAACCCCTTCTGAAGGGTCGAATAGCGGGGATCGGCGCTGTCGACGAACACATAGGCCATGTGAACCTCCTGCGATCGTATCGGGCACATCCAGACCGGTCGAACGACGGCCGTGCGGCTCGCGCAACGTGCGCGATCGTCTCGGCGATCGAAGGACGAAACGGCCAACGGACGGTCTCGAATCCGATAGCCGCGATTCTGTTCGCGCAGTCAACCGCAACCGGTCACGGGGACGGCGAACCGGCTCACGCGAAATTGAGGTCGATCACCTGATAGAACGCGTTTTGGGTATCGGCGACGTCCCAGGCTGCGAGCAGCACGTGATAGCCGGTGCGATCCGGCAGGTTGAGTTCGTGAACCGTGTCGCCGTCGGGGATCAGTTCCCGGTTTGCGTCCGGCCCCCAATAGGGCTGATACGTGTTCAGGTAGATCTTGAGCGGCTCGGATTCGAACTGCGCGCGTGCAAGCCGCGCACCGGCATCCCATCCCGGTTTGGTGATCCAGTACGTCCAGCGCCGCGTCTTGTGCGGCCTCGAATACGACCACGTGATTTGCAGCGATTGGCCGGATCGCACCGCGTGCTTCTGCCAATGCGCGACGGAATCGGGTTCGTTGAGCTGCGCCCGGGCGTCCGCGGTGCGTCCGCCGCTCGCGATTTCGCCATCGCGCGGCGGTACGCCGTTGGCGACGTCGTCCGGCGCGTCCGGATCTTTCAGCCCGCCTTGGGTTGCGGGAAAGAACTTGCCGCCCTCCAACTCGTTGACCTGTCCCAAATCGAGCTTGCCTGCTTCGTGGAGGAACACGGCGCGCGACTTGGGCGTGATGACGCGACCGTGCTTCGGTGAAATTGCCGCGGAATGTTTTTCGTCTTTCAAACCGGCAGTACTCATATCGCCTCCTTTGCTGCAAATATTCCGGACATCGGCAAAGCCAACGTTTGGAAGCCATTCTCGATACCAATGAAATTTATGCTAGGACTTTAATTCGAGATGCGCCAATTAACTTTCCGCAATGCCCTGCCGTTTGTATTTTTTATTATATCAACGGAATGAGTCTTTATTTATCAGTCAGCCAATAATCAAAATTACTGGAATATCGATTCGATAATTGAAATGGTACATGCCCAAAGGACGCTGGCGAAATTAGTCGATCGGGAAACGGCGCGTCTTCGGATGCATGATCCGCGGCGAGTGAGCGCTGACGGTCCGAAATCATGTCAGTCATGGCTGGGAATTCGAACACATGGGCAGCATGCGCGCCATGCAAAGGCGCGACGGCAGTGCTATCTCGCTGCGGCAAGCACGCGGCGGAGGTAACGGCCGTTGTCGTCTTGGATGCTACCGCCGTGGTGAGCTTGCCGCCTGAGTTGAAATTAGCTGCAATTTAGCTGCAATGTCGGTACTCGACGAAGGAGGGAAATTGTCGAGGCCTTATCCGGCTTGGCGCGCCCGGCTGGGATCGAACCAGCAACCCCTGCCTTCGGAGTTTTATCTACGCACAACTCCTCCTGTTAAATCAATGCCTTGCGCGACTCGCAAACCGCAAAACCAAGGCTACACAAGGTCAATCAAAGCCTCCCAAGGCCATCCTAGGTGTACTTTAGCTACACCCTCGCCCTGACCACGCACCGCTCTCCGCCCCCGCTGAATAGTTCAGCACTCGCACGCGACTACCTCTCCAAGAAGGACTAGCTCTGGCGGTGCAACGATTCGCACGTTGCCGCATCAAAACGCACGATTTCCGCGCGCCGTGAATCGCCCGGAACCCCGCGCCACATAGACCGCGGAGCCGGTCAGCCCGGTGCACTAAAACCACCCTGCCAAGCGAAGCCCGCAGGCGAGGAGGGGACCGCGCAAAGGCGGCTGCGGCGCCCTCCTTCGCACATCGGCCTCCTCCCCCCATTTCCGCCCCCATCCGCCCGCCTGACGGGACTACAGCGGCCTCGCGCGATCTGGCTGAAGCCCGGAGAACGCCCCGCGTCCCAAGGCGCTGTAGCGCCTCTATCCAAACGCAGTCGCATAGGCTTGCACTGGCCGCCAAGTTCCGATAGAAATTAGCGCAAGACTAACGGGGCGCCGCCGCGCTAGCCGAACCTGCGCCATAACAACCTGAGAGCTCTGTCCCGAGGAATACCCTATGCCCGCCGAGTGCACATTCGTCCTGAACCGCAGCCGCCTATCGACGCTGACCTGTCCAGGATTCGGAAGCGTCCCCGCCTTTTCCGGTAACGGCCGATACATCAACGATCCGGGCTCGACCGCCGTAGCGGATAAGGGGCCACTGCCCGCGGGCGTCTACTACATCATCGACCGGCAAAGCGGCGGCCATCTTGGCTGGTTCCGAGACACGGTGATGGATGCAGCCCTGAACACGAATCGCGCGGACTGGTTCGCGCTGTATCGCATTGACGGCCAGATTGACGACTGGACGATCGTCAACGGCATCCGCCGCGGCCATTTCCGCCTGCATCCGGTCGGCCGGCTGGGCGAAAGCGACGGGTGCATTACGCTGACGAGCCGTGGGCAGTTCGATAAGCTGCGGGCTTTCCTGAAAGCGCAACCGACTATGCAGGTCCCAGGCACCTCATTCAGGGCATATGGGAGGGTGACGGTTAAATGAAGATGATCGGCCGTATATTGCTGGCGCTGCTGCTTACCTGGCCTCTTCTGACGGGCATCTCGTCATCGCCGTTGCTGGTGCATTGGTTCGCAAACGGCGGCGAAGGCTGGAACGCGCTGTCGCCCGTGTTTCGCGCGCTCGGCTCTGACGGCGGCGAACAAAACGAAGAGATCTTCGTCGGCATCCTGCTCGTCATCAGCTTCGTCCTCGCGCTCGTTCTGTCGTTCGCCTTCTTCGGCTTGGTCGGCCGCCTCCGGCATTCGACCAATCGCTGACATTCGCAGCCTCGCGGCAACAGAAATCGGGACGATGGGACGCTAGACGGGACAACGGGACGCTAGTCGGGACACGAATGGGACAGCGACGGGATGCCTATGCGCCGTCGCGCCGAGCGACTCAGCAGCTCGCGCTCGTCAGACGCAAAAAAGGGCCGCGCCCGGTTGCCCGGTGCGCGGCCCTTCGTTCGGCGAATGCGATTCGCTATGCTGGCTTGTGCGTCTTGAGCCACTCCTTCAACGCAGCATTCACCCGCGTTTGCCAGCCTCGGCCGGTCGCTTTGAACGCGTCGAGCACGTCGTCGTCGAGTCGGATCGTCGTCGCGGTTTTGTGACTGCCGAGCGGCCGGCCCGGCCCGCGACGGACCAAGCGGTCGCCGACGTACTCGTCCGCCCTCTCAAAAAATTCGTCGGTCAGCTCCGGCGCGTCGTCCGGATCAACCCAATTGGTGTGCGTAGCTCGCTTGCTCACGGTCATTTGCTTTCCTCATGCTGATAATGCGGCGAGCCTCGCCGCGAGGCGTCCAAACCATCACGATCATGCGGCCGTCCAGCGTGCCGACCGTGATGTAACGCGATTCCACGTAATCCTCCCGCGTATCCTCCAATGTGAAGTGGTGCCCGGCGAACACCTCCACGGCACGCGCGAAATCCAGCCCCCGCTCGGTCAGTGTCTTGTCGCGTTTGTTGGGATCGAATTCAAGTTCCATAGCCATTATTGTATGTACAAAAACACCCTGTTGCAACGAATATTTGTACATACTTTTATCCGTATGAGCCAGCCGGCATCGGGGCTCGCACGCGTCCGCACGCGGTCAATGCGCTACGCCGCGACAGGCGCCGGCGGAATCTCGTAATCGTCGAACGCCACGACCTCCTCGCCGAGCCAGTCGTTCAGCTCGGCGAAGCGCGCCTGTAGCGGCCTGATTTCGTTGCGCCCGAACACGCGCGCGGCGGTGGCCGTTGCCGAACGTCAGGAAATCGAGCGCCCACCGCTCGAACGCGTGCCGCGACAGCCAGCGGTGCGGCCGGAACGTCGACGCCAGCACGTTCGCCTTGAAGTACAGCGCCGAGCTATGGTGCGTGCTCGCGCGAAACGATTTCGCCAGGCCGGCGAAGCTGACCGGCGGCTCGAACCATTCGCCGTTCGACCAACACTCGACGTAATCGAGAATCTCGGCCCGGTTCATGACGGGCGTGGGATCGTCGAACGTGAAGACCTCGGCGCGCGCCGGCGCGGCGCTGCCGGCGCTCGGATTTGGCGCGGCCGCGAACGTGCGCGGCGCGCGCGATCGGCGCTTGCTCATGAGTAGAACTCCGTGAATGAAGAAGAATGGATGCCGCCGCCGGCGAGCGGCTCGCGGTCGATCGCGTGCAGGCAGGCCCACGCCAGGTCGGCGTGGCCGGTCTCGTCGTTGCGGCCGGCGGTGTAGGTGGATTGGCGGCCGCTTGCCGTCATCGTCTGCTTGATCGCCATGAACGACGCGGCCAGATCGATCCACCCCGCGTCGAATTGCAGGCGGCCGTTGCGGATGACGAGCGCGTCGACGAGTGCCTCGCGCGCGAAGTACCACGTCGCGCCGATCTGCCGCGACTTCAGGATGTTGCGCGTGCGCTGATCGCCGTTCCGATACCAGACCTTCTGATAATCGAACAGCGATTCGCGGAACGCTTCGATGATGCGTTTGTGCTGTTCCTCGCTGATTTCGTTGCGCGGCGCGCGGCGCTTCGGGCCGGCGTTGCGCGACGCAATCTTCGGGTTCAGGTCCGATTCCTTGCCCGTCTCGTCGTACTTGCGCACGCGCGCGAGCCGCTCGACCTGACGGCCGAGCAGGTCGATTTCCTTGTAGTCCGCGCCGTCCTTCTTGTCCTTCGCGATCAACGCCATCATGCGCACTTCGAGCGATGCCTCGATGCGCTCGACGGGCGTTGAATCCTTCCACTTTTCGCGGCGGCACCATGACGCAACGGTTGCGGGCTTGATGTCGAGATGGCGGGCGATGGACGCGATGCGCCAGCCTTGCCAATAGAGCGTGCGCGCGACCTTGCGCACGTCGTTTTCGAGCTGATGGGAGTCCGTAGTTTCTAGCATGCGGCCAAGCGTAGGCCGACGCGTGCGCGCGAGCACGCGCAGCGCGCTGTACCCGCGTGACCCACAAACGCCGCGGATTGAGCCGTGGCGCGTGAACATCGAACACGAGAGCCACGCTCACTTAATCATGTTCGTTCATACGATTACGTAATTGCATCGAATGCAGCAATTTTCGAGAGCCGACCGCTGAAAGATTTAACGGCGCTGTGTGCGCACATTGCCCCGACCGCCGAATTCGTCGTGCTGTTGGAAGAATGGCTGAAGATCCTCGCGTCAATCGGATTAGAAGCCGAATTTCCGATCGTACGGCATCGGCTAAGAATCTGTTCTCCCGCAAGCGCGAGAACGATGGAGAACGCGTACGCAAATTCGTCGAACAGATCGTGGACCATGCGCCCGACGCGGAGCTTGAAGCCACGACGCTGAGCGCCGCAGCCGTGAGCGCATCGCATAAGGGCGTCAACTTTCGAATCAGGCAATCTCAAAATTTCCCACTTTAATTGGTAGTTTAAAATAAAGCTCAGGCGACTATATTAAAAGCATGGCTGCCTCACTTCGCAACCATGCCGAACGTATCGCGGCAGATCTGATACGTAAATAACTCCATGGAGAGTTTCATGAGTGAAAATTATATCGCGCTCAGCAGCGACAAAAAATTTCGAATTGCCGTCAAATCGGTTATTGACAAAGCTCCGCTTGGGCTTTTTGTCAAAGGAACACTTTCCTCGAAGAACTATATATGGAATATGGATGAAGATACTGGACTTATTTTGCTTGAGGCCTCTGTCTCAGGTCAAGATCCTTTCTCCTGGACGGCGACGGGAACAGATAATGAGGTAGTGATGGCGTTTAAGACAAAGGGGGATAGGGACCAACTATGGTCATTCCCCAGAACTAATGGAAAGGGCCCCATTCGCCTAAAGTACAATGACAAATATGTTGTTACCGCCAAAAAAACGGGTGATGAGGGCGATATTAAATTAGAGCTCTATAATGGCGGCGAGAGCCAGATTTGGTATATTGGTGATGCAGAGACTTTCGAGAAAGACTAACCCGAACTTATAATGGGATGGCTCATTTTAATAAATGAGCCTCCATTTGGGTAGCACTCTTTCAATCCGCGCCGTCCTTCTTCTCCTTCGCGATCAACACCATCATGCGCGCTTCGAGCGATGCCTCGATGCGCTCGACGGGCGTTGCATCCTTCCACTTTTCGTGGCGGCACCACGACGCGACGGTCGCGGGTTTCACGTCGAGATGGCGGGCGATCGACGAGAGGCGCCAGCCTTGCCAATAGAGCGTGCGCGCGACCTTGCGCACGTCGTTTTCGAGCTGATGGGAGTCCGTAGTTTCGAGCATGCGGCCAAGCGTAGGCCGCCGCGCACGCGCGAGCACGCGAAGCGCGCTGTACCCGCGTGACCCACAAACGCCGCTCGTTGAGCCGTAGCGCGTGAACGCCGAACATGAGAACCACGCTCACTCAACCCACGTTCGACCCTCTCTATGGCAAGCAAATCGAAATTCTTCCGCGTCGCAGTGGAAGGTGCGACCGTCGACGGTCGCGAGATCAAGCGTGAATGGCTCACGCAGATGGCGAAAAACTACGACCCGAAACTGTACGGCGCGCGACTGAACATCGAGCACATCAAGGGCTGGGCGCCGCTCTCGAATTTCAACCCGTTCGGCGCATACGGCGACGTGATCGCGCTGAAGGCGGCCGAAATCGAGACGGCCCGCTGAAAGGAAAGATGGCGCTGTTTGCGCAAATCGATCCGACCGACGAGCTCGTCGCGCTGTCGAAGAAGCGCCAGAAGATTTTCACGTCGATCGAAATCAACCCCGACTTCGCGGACAGCCAACTATGCGGCGATCGCGCTCGCCTGGCGCTATCTCTGCGAATTCGCCGGCATGGACCCGAGCGAGGGTGGCTTTCCGCATGACCTGATCGCGGAAATGAACGGCCACGTCGCCGAGACGAGCGCCGATCGCGAGCCGTGGGTCTG
>NZ_LOWC01000168.1:0-25123 GCF_001522845.1 Burkholderia sp. BDU5
GTTCCTCAAACTCGGTTGCTGCCTGATCTGCTGGAATACCCTTCGGCGGGCCGACCAGTCTTTATGAAACCGTCTCTAAGAAAGCAACATATCGAAAAGGGGAACGTCATGCTGCTCGCCCGCTCGACGGACCGCAACGTGCTCGCGCAGCCGGACGGCCGCCGCAGCGCGCTGTGGTCGACCGGCTTCCGGCCCTTCTATCTGGGCGGCGCATGCTTCGGCGCGATCGCGATGCTCGCGTGGCTCGGCGCGCTCGCGGGCCGCGACTGGGCAGGCCACGCGCCGCCGATGAGCGGCCTTTTCTGGCACGCACATGAAATGATCTTCGGCTTTGCCTGCGCGATCGTGTCCGGCTTCCTGCTGACGTCGGTGCGCACGTGGACATCGACGAATCCCGCACAAGGCCCGTCGCTCGTCGCGCTGTGGCTGCTGTGGCTCGCAGGCCGCGTGCTGATGTGGACGGGTCCCGGCTGGGTCGCGGCGGCCGTCGACATCGCGTTCCTGCCCGCGGTCGCCTATGCGCTCGTCCGCGCGCTGGTCGGCGCGAAGAATCGTCATGGGATCTTCCTGCCCGTCGCGCTCGGCATGCTCGCCATGCTCAACGCGCTATTTCACATAGGGGTCCGGCAAGGACACGCCGCATGGGCGCTGCGCTGCGCCGATCTTGCCGCGGGCTTCCTCGTGCTCTTCATCGTCATCATCGGCGGCCGCATCATCCCGTCGATCACGGCCGCCGCGCCGCCCCGGTTGCCGGTGAAGCAGTGGCGGATCGTCGAATCGTCGGTGATGCCGGTCACGTTGGCGGCGCTCGTGGTCGACGCGGCCGGCGCGCCCGCCTGGGCGATCGCCGCGCTCGCATGGACGGCCGCCGCGCTGCACGCGGCGCGGCTCGTCGGCTGGCGCTTCTGGGCGGTCGGGCGGCGGCCGATGCTGTCGGTCCTGCACGTCGCGTATGCGTCGATCGCGGCCGGCTTCGCACTGACCGGCTTGAGCGCGTATGGCCTCGTCGCGCATTCGCTCACGCTGCACATGTTCACGACGGGCGCGATCGGCTGTGCGATCGTCGGCATGATCACGCGCACCGCACTCGAGCACACGGGATGCGAACAGGTCGCACGAGCCGCTGAACGCGTCTGCTACGGGCTCCTGATCGTCGCGACGCTCGCACGCGTGCTCGGGCCGTGGCTCGCTCCCGCCGCGACCGCGCAGTGGCTCGTCGTCGCCGGCATCGGATGGTCCGCCGCGCTGGTCGTCTATCTGGCGCGCCATGCCGGTCATCTGATGGCGCCCGCCGTGATTCCATCCGGTTCGGACACGAAATCCGGCAAGTGAACGTGCTGCGCGACGGTTACACGCGCCACGCTCCCTTTCAACCGCCTCGTTCGTCGTAGTGCCGAAAGCGGAGCGCCCGCCGTTCATCGAATGCGGATCGTTTGTTATTCGTCGCTCGTCATTCGTGCGTCATTCGTCGTGCGGTTGCGGCGAGTCGACCTCCTCGGCCATTCATCGCAGACCGCGTAATGTGCGGACGCACACTGCTGTAGCCGGCTCATCGTCGACGGCAAATCGGCCCGCTCGAAATTGCATGCATGCGAAGCAGCCCTTGATTCGTTGCTCGTGCTTCGCTCGCATTCGGATGTCCGACGATCGTGCATCGGCAACGCGCACGCGCCGACAAGCGTCCGTTCGACGCGCGCCGAAGTCGTCCTGTCGATGCAGCACGACAAACTCGGCCATCCGTTTCTCCGCGGCGCCTTCGGTCCGGCAACCCTGTCGCCGATGTCGCAGCCCTAATTCGCCGCGCCTTAATCGCCGTCAAGCGCGCGCCAAACTTCGCCGGATCGCCGTTGACCCATACAACATCTGGTATTTAGCATTCACCCAGTCACCAGATTTTGTGCCACCAACGAAAGAGGCCCACGTTGTCCGAGACCACGCTCCCTTCCGCCGCGTCGAACCCGACGTCGCGCGACAAGCCGTTGATCGACGTCGAGACGTCGATCAACGAATACCTGGACCGGCAGGACTGGCGCGTCAACGCAAACGCGAACCAGGGCTACTCGCTCGGCGGCCTGATCCTGAACGTGTCCGGCAAGGTGATCGCGAATTACTGGCTGAGCCACGTGTATCCAGGCGAAGTCGGCGAAGCGCATCGCAACGCAGATCTGCACATCCACGATCTCGACATGCTGTCCGGCTACTGCGCGGGCTGGTCGCTGCGCACGCTGCTCGCCGAAGGACTGAACGGCGTGCCCGGCAAGGTCGAGTCGGGGCCGCCGAAGCACATGTCGAGCGCGGTCGGCCAGATCGTGAATTTCCTCGGCACGCTGCAGAACGAGTGGGCGGGCGCACAGGCGTTCAGTTCGTTCGATACGTACATGGCGCCGTTCGTGCGTCGCGACGCGCTCACCTATGCCGAAGTCCGGCAGTCCGTGCAGGAGCTGATCTACAACCTGAACGTACCGTCGCGCTGGGGCACGCAGACGCCGTTTACGAACCTGACGTTCGACTGGACCTGCCCCGACGATCTGCGCAAGCAGGCACCCGTGATCGCCGGCGACGAGATGCCGTTCACGTACGGCGATCTGCAGGACGAAATGGATATGATCAACCAGGCCTACATCGACGTGATGCAGGCTGGCGACGCGGCGGGCCGCGTGTTCACGTTCCCGATCCCGACGTACAACATCACGGCCGATTTCGACTGGCACAGTCCGAATGCCGAGCGCCTGTTCGAGATGACCGCGCGCTACGGGCTGCCATACTTCCAGAACTTCATCAATTCGGAGCTGAAGCCGAACATGATCCGCTCGATGTGCTGCCGGCTTCAGCTCGACCTGCGCGAGCTGATGAAGCGCGGCAACGGGCTCTTCGGCTCGGCCGAGCAGACGGGGTCGATCGGCGTCGTCACCGTGAATTGCGCGCGACTCGGTTATCTGCACGCGGGCGACGAGCGCGCGCTGTTCGCGCGGCTCGACGCGCTGCTCGACCATGGCAAGACCAGTCTCGAGATCAAGCGCGACGTGATCCAGCATCACATGGACAACGGGCTCTTCCCGTATACGAAGCGTTATCTCGGCACGCTGCGCAATCATTTTTCGACACTCGGCGTGAACGGCGTCAACGAGATGATCCGCAATTTCACACACGACGAGCACGACTTGACGACCGACTGGGGCCACGCGTTCGCGCTGCGGCTGCTCGACCACGTGCGTGCGCGCATCGTCGACTATCAGGAAGAGACCGGCCACATGTACAACCTCGAAGCGACGCCCGCCGAAGGCACGACGTATCGCTTCGCGAAGGAAGACCGCCGCCGCTATCCGGACATCCTGCAGGCAGGCACGCCGCAGATGCCGTACTACACGAACTCGTCGCAGCTTCCGGTGGGCTTCACCGACGATCCGTTCGAGGCGCTCGAGCGTCAGGACGATCTGCAGCGCAAATACACGGGCGGCACGGTGCTGCACCTCTACATGACCGAGGCGCTGTCGTCCGCCGATGCGTGCCGGACGCTCGTCAAGCGCGCGCTCACCCGCTTCTCGCTGCCGTATCTGACCGTCACGCCGACGTTCTCGATCTGCCCGACGCACGGCTATCTCGCCGGCAGCCACACGTTTTGCCCGAAGTGCGACGAAGCGCTGCTGCGTCGCAAATTGTCTCACCCCCAACCGATGGAAGCCTGAACATCATGACGACACTGCAAGCCAACAACCCAACCGCCCTCGCCGCGATCTCGCTGTCCGACGACGAGCGTCAACCGTGCGAGATCTGGACCCGCGTGATGGGCTACCACCGTCCCGTGTCGTCGTTCAACGTCGGCAAGAAAGGCGAATTCCACGAGCGCCAGTACTTCCGCGAACGCGAGTCCGGCGAAGTCGCGCTGCGCGCCGCGGCGTAAGCTCACCGCTCGCGCGATGAATCTCGCTCTCGCCCGGCGTCATCCGCTCAAGGTGGGCGGGCTCGTCCCGTTCACCGCGACCGATTATCCCGGCCAGTTCGCAGCGGTCGTGTTCGTGCAGGGCTGTCCGTGGCGCTGCGGGTATTGCCACAATCCGCACCTTCAGGCGCGCTCGCAACCGGCCGAATTCGAATGGGACGCGCTGCTCGCGTTCCTTGCGCGCCGGGTCGGCCTGATCGATGCGGTCGTGTTCAGCGGCGGCGAGCCGTCGATCGATCCGTCGCTCGCCGCGTCGATCGACGACGTCAAACGGCTCGGATTCAAGGTCGGCATGCATAGCGCGGGCACGCATCCGAGGCGGCTCGCGCATCTGCTGCCGTCGCTCGACTGGATCGGACTCGACGTGAAGGCGCCGTTCGACGACTACGCGCGCACGACGCGCGTACGCGCGAGCGGCGGCCATGCGCGACAAAGCCTCGAAGCGGTGCTCGCAAGCCGCGTCGCGTACGAATGCCGGACGACCGCGCATCCCGACCTGCTGCCCGAGCCGGCGCTGCTGCGCATCGCGCACGAGCTCGCGGATCTCGGCGTCGAGAATTACGTGCTGCAAGTGTTCCGCACACAAGGATGCGACGACGGTACGCTGAATGCGGCGTCGCTCGCCGGCTATCCGAGCGACGCGCTGCTCGGGCGGCTCGATCGTCTATTTGTGAATTTTTCGATTCGGCGCGGTTGAATCGGCCGGCGCGCGTTCAGTGGCGACGGCGACGCATCGCTGCCGCCGCTCGATTGCCGATCGATTCGGAAAGCTGACGAGCCGACCGCACTTCGCTCGGCATGGATCAAACTTTGTCGTGCAGTTCGGCGTCGATGTCGGCGCCCATGTCGACGCGCGCCGGCTCGGGCTCGTGTTGCGCAAGCTTCAACGCCTCGCGCCGTGCAAGCGAAAGAA
This sequence comes from Burkholderia sp. BDU5, assembly GCF_001522845.1. Taxonomy (NCBI): domain Bacteria; kingdom Pseudomonadati; phylum Pseudomonadota; class Betaproteobacteria; order Burkholderiales; family Burkholderiaceae; genus Burkholderia; species Burkholderia sp. BDU5. The sequence goes on from NZ_LOWC01000168.1 coordinate 4,854, forward strand.
CGCGATTCGCATCGTCCGGATCGAAATCCTCGTGAAAACGCTTCCTGACGCCATGCTCGCCGAGTTGCAGATGCGCATCCGGAACGATCCCGTGCCGCTCGAGGCTCCTCTTCGCGCATACGAGCAGGCAGCCGTCGATCACGAGAATCGGCCGGCCCGAATGCGCGACCTTCAGTAGCGACGGCACGTCGCCACCGATGCCCGCAATGCACGACATCTCCGCGTCGCCGCCGCGGTCGAGCCGCACCGCGACGTGATTCGCGAGTTGCGCGACGTTCGAACATCCCGAGCAGGAATAGACGAGCGGCAGCGTTTTCGTTTCGTTCTTCATCCCGTTCTCTTGATCGGCTGTCTGCCCGGTTCGCGCGCGCAGGTCAGTCGGGCATTCCGCTGCGCTCGATCGGCCGCTGGCGGAACAGCCGCGTCGGTAACCATTGTTCGAGCGAAAACACCGACAGGTCGATCGCGTCGAGCGAGTTCTTCACGAGCAGTCCGAGTTCGGTATCGCCTTCCATCGTCAGGCGCCGGCTGAAGAACAATGTGTCCGGGTCCTCGCGGCGCTGCGACAGCAGATAGAAATCGTAGGCAGTCGCGCCGATCGTCAGGTCGACGTCGCCGCGGCCGGGCAGCGGCGAGAACGCGCCGCGCCGGCAGACGAAATCGAATGCGATACCCGCATCCTTCACCTGGATGCGCAGCGGACGATTCTCCAGCAACGCAAGCGTCTCCGCAGGCAAGTGCTTGCGCAGCACGAGATTGATCCCGCCCGCGAGCAGCATCGACCCCGGATACGCGGGCAATGTCGACAGCAGCTTGCCGAGCGCGGGCGGCAATTGATAGATCGGGGCATTCATCGCGGATTCCTCACAAACCAATCGAAAGCGGCGCGGCGCATGCCGCGCCGCGGCTTCAATGCGCGACGCGCTCGAGGCCCGGCTTGCCGTGCCAGTAGCCGTTGCACGACGCCTCCGGCATCCGCTCGTCCAGCGCCGCGAGCGCGTCGCGCATACTCGTGCGGCCGTTCAGGACGCCGTGGAACGCGTCGATCACGCCGGCCATGTGCTGCGATTGCGGACTCAACCTCACGACGTCGACGTTCAGCGCACGCAGCGCGTCGAGCTCGTCGATCAGATTGTAGACGCGCGCGGACTGCGTCGAGATGCCGTTGAGCACGAGGAACGGCTCGCCTTCGCGCGTGTGCAGCGGCAAGCCGTCCGGATGCTCCATGCACACGTACTGGCAGTTGTCCTTCGGAAAATTGCGATTCCTCGCGGTAAAGCAGCGTGCGGAGAACGCAAGCGGAATGCGCCCGTAGGCGAACACTTCGGTCTGCAGATGCTCCGGCCGCTCGGCTTGCATCTTCGCGAGACCCGCTTCGCTCATCTCGGGCGGCATCACCCAGCGGCGTGCGCCGAGCTCCGCGAGCATCGCGAGCGTCGGCGGGTTGTAGACGTTGAGCCACGGTCCCGCGACGAACGCGCGCGGCGCGTTGCAGCGCACGGCGCCCATGTCGTTCGTCTCGACCAGATAGCGGCCGTTCTCGACGATCTCGCGCATCGTCTTCAGATCGCGGCCCGATTCCAGCAGCACTTGTGTCGACAGCACGACCTCCTTGCCGGCCGCGGCCAGCATGTCGGCGATCTCGAGCCAGTCCGCGAAGCGCAATTCGTGACGGCGCGAACAAACCGTCTCGCCGAGATAGACGATGTCGACGGGCGTCTCCGACATCGCCTGATAGAACTGCATCGTCGCGATGCGCGGCCAGTAGTACTGCACCGGCCCCAAAGCAATTTTCATGATCCTCGCTCCCGCATTCAGGCATGCGCCGTCATGCGTTTCATTTCCATGGCCGGTGATAGGCGCCGAGCGTATGCTGCTGCCCTTCCGCGACCTTGTTCAATTCCGTCATCCAGGCGGGCTTCACGTAGTAGCGCGCGAGGTTCGCCGCACACTGATCGATCGCGTCGCGCCACACGCGCGTCACTTGCGCGACGTATGCGGGACTGCGCTGCCGCCCTTCGATCTTGATCGCGCGCACGCCGATCTGCATCAGCTTCGGCAGCAGCTCGAGCGTGTTCAGGCTCGTCGGCTCCTCGATCGCGTAGTAGCTTTCGTCCTCGACCGTGAAGCGCCCTTTGCAAAGCGTCGGATAGCCGGCGTTCTCGCCGTCCGCGTAACGGTCGATCAGCACGCCGTTCAGCCGCGACTCGAGGCCGTCCGGCGTCTTCTGCCAGCGCACCGATTTAGCGGGCGAGCACACGCCCCGCGTGTTCGGCGATTCGCCCGTCGCGTACGACGACAGCGCGCAACGCCCCTCGACCATCACGCACAGGCTGCCGAAGCCGAACACCTCGATCTCGACCGGCGTATTCCCGGCAACCTGCTCGACCTGCGTAAGCGACAGCACGCGCGGCAACACCGCGCGCGCGATGCCGAAGTGCTCGTGATAGAAATTGATCGCCTCGTAGTTCGTCGCAGAGCCCTGCACCGACAGATGCAGCCGAAGTTCCGGATAGCGCCGGTGCGCGAAGCGCATGAGCCCCGGATCGGCGACGATGATCGCGTCGACGCCCGCGTCCGCCGCGCGGCCGACCGCCTCCTGCCAAGCCGTCCAGCCGTCAGGCTGCGGATACGTGTTGAGCGCGACGAGCACCTTGCGGCCGCGATCGTGCGCGTAACGGATGCCGGTGTCGATCGCCTGCGCATCGAAGTTCAGGCCCGCGAAGTTGCGTGCGTTCGTCGCGTCGCGAAAGCCGAGGTACACGCAGTCTGCGCCGTTGTCGACGGCGGCCTTCAGCGCGGGCAGGCTGCCCGCGGGACACACCAGTTCGATTTGCGCGGCGTCGGTCGCGGAGTGACTGCTTTGCGTCATAGCGTGACGGCTCCATCAATGAGAGGAGAAACCGCTCGCGGCATGCCGTCGAGCGGCGGGAATGGACATCGCCCGGATCGAAGCGCCGTCAACCCAGCGCGGGCAGCGGCACATGCGCCGGCTCGGGCGTTTCGGCTACGGCGACTGCGGGCTTCGCGCCCGTCAGCAGATAGTCGATCAGCTCGCGCGCGGAACGGATCTCGTGACCGAACGGCAGCGTTTCCGAGCCGCGGAAGAACAGGCCGCGCTTGATGTCGCCCGCGAGCGCGAACGCGAGCCGCGTATCGATGCAGAACTGGCCTTGCTTCGCGATGCCGTCGCGCAATCCGCATTGCTGCAGGCAATCGAAGCCGACCAGGCACTTGCGTGGCTTCGCCGCGCGCTGAAACTTCTTTTCCCGTTCCAGATAGTTCGTGAGCCACGGGGTGCGCACCGCACGCGCGGGCAAGCCCGCGACGCTCATGAACGTGACGATGTCGTCGGGTCCCGCTTCGACGAGCATCTTCTTGAAGTTCGGATGCGCGTCGCCTTCTTCCGTCACGGCGAACGGCGTGCCGAGCTGCGCCGCGCTCGCGCCGAGCGCGAACAGTTGCCGCACCTGCTCATGGCTGTGGATGCCGCCCGCCGCGATGAGCGGAATGCGTTCACGCTCGATGCCGAGTTCCTTGAACAGTTCGAACGTGCCTTCCAGCACGGCGGGAAATGCGAAATTCGGATTGTTCAGGCTGTCCGTCGTCGGCGCGCCGAGATGACCCGCCGCGTAGCGCGGATTCTCGATGACGACGGCGTCGGGCAGACGGTTCTTGCGCATCCACTTCTTCAGCACGAGCCCGATCCCGCGTGCATCCGACAGGATCGGAATCAGCGCGACGTCGGGAAAATCGGCGGTCAGCTCCGGCAAGTCGAGCGGCAGGCCCGCGCCGACGACGACCGCATGCGCGCCACTCTCGCACGACTGCCGCACGTACGGCGCATACTCGGACAACGCGCGCATCACGTTGACGGCGACGAGTCCGCTGCCGTTCGCGAGCGACTTCGCCGCACGGACCTCGCGATCCAGCGCTTCGAGATTCGCCGCATCGATGAGCGCGCGGTCGCGCGAGCGGCCGGTGCGCGCCATCAGATCGGGGTGATGTCGACGCAGGTCGACACTCGAGATCGTGCCGCACGCGCCGAGCGACGCGACGGTGCCGGCGAGCCGACGCGCGGACACGCCGACGCCCATCCCGCCCTGCACAATCGGCAGCAACGACCTGCCCTTGATCACGAGATTTTCGAATGCGGTTTTGACGGCGGACACGGCGAATTCCTGAAAGGGGCGGCTTACGCCCGGTGCATAAGTGTGCGGCCGAACCCGTTTCCGTCGCCTTAATCCGCGTCAAGATCTCTGTCCGGGCCGCGACCCGGACCGGGGTTATGATCAGAATACCGAAACATGACCGCGTCGCGTCGCCGCGCCTTCGTGTCGCGGCCGAGCGAAACGGCCGCCGCGCACGTTCTCGACGCCGCGCTCGGCCGGCATCCTCTCCGACATGCAGCGCAAACTCGAACTCGACCATTCCCCCGCGCTGAGCGCACCGCTGCGCTTCTTCATCAGCGCGCCGCTGTTCGCGATCGTCGCGGCAGGCGTGCTGCTGTGGGCCGGACCGGATGCGTTCGCGTCGCGGTGGTCGCCGTATGCGCTCGCGCTCGCGCATCTGTGCGCGCTCGGCATGCTCGCGACGACGATGATCGGCGCGATGATCCAGATCATGTCCGTCGCGGCCGGCATCCGGATCGCGTCGCCCGTCGCGAGTGCGACCGCGATCCACGCATGCCTGACGCTCGGCACGCTGCTGCTCGCGGCGGCGTTCGCGTGCGCGGCGCCTGCGTTGTTCGCGCCCGCCGCGCTCATGCTCAGTGCGGCGTTCCTCTGGTTCGCGCTCGCATGCGGGATCGGCTTCGCGCGCCACTGGCGGCGCATGCCGGCAGGCGCTGCGAGCGTGCTGCGCACCGTGCGCCTCGCGTTGACCGCCCTCGCGGCGACCATCGCGCTCGGCGTATCGCTCGGGCTCGCGCTCGGCTGGCGTCTGCCCTTCTTCTCGATCGCGCTCGTCGATCTGCACGCGACCTGGGGGCTCGCCGGATGGGTCGGGCTGCTGACGATCGGCATCTCATACCAGCTCATCCCGATGTTCCAGGTGACCGAACCCTATCCGCGCATCATCACGCGCTGCCTCGGCCCCTGCGTGTTCGCGCTGCTCGGCGCGGCGTCGATCGTCGCGCTCGGTTTTGCCGGCCGCGTCGGCTTCGCCGCCGATGCGATCCGAATCGCGCTATATGCGGCGTACGCGGCATTCGCAGCGCTGACGTTCCGTCTGCTGTGGTCCCGCAAGCGCACCGACGCCGATACGACGACGCTGTTCTGGCGCACCGCGACGGCAAGCGTCGGATGCGGCGGTCTGCTCTGGATCGCGCATGCCGGCATCGGCGGCCGCGACGTCGCGGTGACGACCGGCGTGCTGCTGATGATGGGCGGCGCATGGTCGGCAATCAACGGCATGCTCTACAAGATCATCCCGTTCCTGCTGTGGTATCACGCGCAGAAGTCGAGTGCGAACGCCATCCCCGCGCTGCCGAAGGTCAAGGACATGCTGCCGGACCGCATCGCCCGCCAGCAATTCTTCGTGCACGTCGTGGCGCTGCTGCTGCTCGTCGCCGCGAGCGTAACACCCGGCGCATTCGCGCGGCCGGCCGCCGTCGCGCTCGGCGTGTCGACCGGCTGGCTCGCCGTCAACATGCTCGGCGCGCTGCGGCGCTACGCGCAAGTCCGGCAGCGAATCGCGTCAATACTGCATCTCCGAGCGTAGACGGCTCACGTCGGGAATGAAGATGTCGCGACCATTGACGACGACGAGCTCACGCGTGCACAGATCGCGCAGCACGCGCGAGAAATGCTCCGGCGTGAGATTCAGCCGCGACGCGATCGCCTTCTTGCCCGTCTCTAGGCGAATCTGCAAGCCGGACTCCGCGGGCACGTCGGTCTGTTCGAGCAGATAGCTGATCACGCGCTGCGTACCCGAGCGCAGCGAATACGTCTCGACGTCGACAACCAACTGATGCAGCCGCATGCTGAGGCTCGCGAGCATCCTGCGCGCGAACACCGGATTGTGATCGAGCTCCTCGATCACGGCGGCCTTCGTCACGTGCAGCAGCAGCGTGTCGGTAAGCGCCTTCGCCGTCACCGCGTACGGCTTGTCCATGAACATCACCGCTTCGCCGAAACTGTCGCCCGGCCCGAGCAGACGCACGATCTTCTCGATCCCGAGCGGCGAGAACGAACTCAGCTTGATCTGGCCGTAGACGATCATGTGGAAACCGCCGCACGAATCGCCGCGGCTGAACACCGTCTGCCCGCGCGGCGCCTGCACGCGCATCGTGCCGCGCGCGAGATTGTCGAGCTCGCCGCGCGAAAGCGCGCTGAAAAGCGGCAATTTCGAGAGGAAGTCCTGTACGGGAATCTTGCTTTCTTTCATCACGCCCCCCTGACTAGATCAGCTTCGAATAGGACGCCGAAGCGGGCCGGCCGAGATAGCCGTCGAACACCATGCCGATCGCGCGCACGAACATGCGCCCCTTCGGCGTAATGGCGATTCGGTCAGCGTCGATCGTCAGCAGGCCCGCTTCGCGATAGGGCTCGAGCTGCGCGAGCTCGGGCGCGAAATGCCGTGCGAAGTCGATGCCGTGTTTGCGGCCGATCGCGGCGAAATCGAGCGGCATGCTGCACATCGCCATCATGATGACGTCGCGCCGCAGCAGATCGTCGGGCGTCAGCGCGAAGCCGCGCTCGATCGGCAGACGTCCGACGTCGAGATGGCGGTAGTACGTCTTCAGCGAGCGCGTCGATTGGCTGTACGATGCGCCGACCTTGCCGATCGCCGAGATGCCGAAGCCGATCAGATCGCATTCGGCCTGCGTCGTATAGCCCTGGAAATTGCGATGGAGACTGCGTTCGCGCAACGCGTTGCTCAGCTCGTCGGTCGGCTTCGCAAAATGGTCGAGCCCGATGTATACGTATCCCGCATCGAGCAGCCGCCGCATCGATTCGATGAAGATGCGCAGCCGATCCTCGGCGAGCGGCAGCTCCGGCTCGACGATCAGGCGCTGGGCCTTGAAGCGGCTCGGCAGATGCGCGTAGTTGTAGACCGCGATGCGATCGGGCGACAGCCGGATCACCTCGTCGAGCGTGCGCGAGAAGCTCGCGGGCGTCTGACGCGGCAGTCCGTAGATCAGATCGATGTTGATCGACTCGAAGCCGGACGCTCGGCTCGCGGCGAGCGCGCGCTCGACCATCGGCAGCGGCTGGAAGCGATGCACCGCTTCCTGAACGGACGGATCGAAATCCTGCACACCGAAGCTCGTCCGATTGAAACCGAGCTCCGCGAGCGCCTGCAGCGTCTGCTCGTCGACCGTGCGCGGATCGATCTCGACGCCGAGCTCCGCGTGCGGCGCGAAATCGAAGTGGCTGCGCAGCGCACGCATCAGGCGCGCGAGCTCGCCGATCGCGAAGAACGTCGGCGTGCCGCCGCCGAGATGCAGTTGCGTCGTCACGCGGTCGCGGCCGAGATGCGGCGCGACAAGCTCCATTTCACGGATCAGGTAGTCGACGTAAGCGCTCGTCCGGCTATGGTCCTGCGTGACGATCTTGTTGCACGCGCAGAAGTAGCAGAGCGACTCGCAGAACGGCAGGTGCAGATAAACCGACAACGGCGGATTGCGCTCGGCCGTCGCGCGGCGTGCAAGATGCTCGCGGTACGCGTTCTCGTCGAATGTATCGGAAAACCGGTCGGCCGTCGGATACGACGTGTAGCGCGGCCCTTGGCGATCGAAGCGCCGGATCAGCGCTTCGGAAATCTGAACGTCCGCGAACGCGGACACGTCGTGGTGGGGAGCGGGCGCGGTCGTATCCGTGCCGTCGTTCGAATGCGTCGTGATGTCCATCTGCTTGTACCCTGGCATGCCGCGCGAAACGCCGACGTTCCATTGTCAGGCGAGCGGCACGGATGGACTTGATGCAAATCAACCTCCGACGTTGCACGCGCGCCGCTTGCGGCGCGGCGCACGTGTACGCTGATGGGCTGACCGTCCGCTACGCGAGCACGAAGCGCCCGACGAGCTGTCCCATGTGTTCGGCCTGTTCGCGCAGCGACGCGCTTGCTGCCGCCGACTCCTCGACGAGCGCCGCGTTGCGCTGCGTCACTTCGTCCATTTGCGTGATCGCCGCATTGACCTGCTCGATCCCCTCGCTCTGCTGCTCGGACGCCTTCGCGATTTCGTTGACCACGGTGTCGACGCTGCGGATCGACGCGTTCACGCTGTGGATCGCATCGTCCGCACGCTTGAACAGCGACGAGCCGTCGGTCACGTGTCTGATCGACTCGTGAATCAGCTCCTTCACGTCCTTTGCCGCGGTCGCGCTGCGATGCGCGAGCGCACGCACCTCGCCCGCGACGACCGCGAAGCCCTTGCCCTGCTCGCCCGCGCGCGCCGCCTCGACGGCCGCGTTCAGCGCGAGAATGTTGGTCTGGAACGCGATGCCTTCGATCACCGACACGATCTCCGCCATCTTGTTCGAGCTGTCGTGAATCTTCGTCATCAGCGACACCGCACGCCCCATGATCCGACCGGTGTCCGCCGCGCGTTCGGACGCCTCGGCGCTCAGCAAGCTCGCATGCGACGCGTTCGACGCGGTGTGGCGCACCGTCGACGTCAGCTCTTCCATGCTCGCAGCCGTCTCCTCGAGCGACGCCGCCTGCGTCTCGGTGCGGCCCGACAAGTCGAGATTGCCGGCCGCGATCTGCTGGCTGCCGACCATCACGGAATCCGCGACGCGACGCGTCTCGGTCAGCGTCTGCGCCCAGACGTCGAGCAGCGCGTTGAAGCCGTCCTTGATGAACGCGAATTCGTCGCTCCCGCGCACCTCGAGACGCGCGCGCAGATCGCCGTCGCCGGCCGCGCGCATGCAGCCGGACAATTGCGCGACGTCGTCGTGCGTCGACATCGCGAACGCGACGAAGAGATACAGCGCGCACGCGACGAGCGCGACGCTCAGCGCCATGACCGCGATCACCTTCGTCTGCTCAGCGTGCGCGCGCTCAGCGAGGCGCTCGCGCAATTGCTGTGCGAGCACGCCGTGCGTGCGGTATAGCGCATCGATCGCGTCGGTGCCTCGCTGGAAGTATGTTTTCGCGTCGATCGCCGCGTCGCCGCCCGCGAGCGACGCCACGGTGCGCTGAAATGCCGCGACCGCGCCGAGATCGACACCGTCCAGCGCGTGCGCGCCGCCGCTGCCGCCGAGCCCCGCTTTCATCCGCTCGAGATGATGACGGATCACGCTCATCTGCTCGGCGAGGCCCATTGCGCGCGCCGCGAGTTCACGCTTGTCGGCGTCGCCGAACGAGCCGCCGCTCAGCGCGGCCGAACCCTTGCCACGCAGCACGCCGACAGTCTCGGCGGCGCCCGGCAGCACGAACAGCACCGAGTCGATCAGGTGATAGCTCGATGCATCCGGATCAACGCCCAACTGCGACGCGACCGCGAGGTCCTTCTCGAACAGGAAGATCGAGTGTATGACTTCGGTATGCGAATTAAAAAACTCAGCGGCGGGCCTATCGAGTCCGCTCGCCGCCGCCTTCGCATATTGGCTCGCGAGCGCGTCGACCGGCGCGACGACGTCGAATCTGCCGGTGCCGCGCACCTGCTGCTTCAAGGTCGACGCGAAGCGATCCGCGGTTGCGTTCGCCGCAGCGAACTTCGCGCGCATCGCGTCGTTGCCCGCGAGCACCGACGCGCCCGCGCCGCGCCGCATCTGCACCGCTTTCAGCAGATCCTGCGTCGTTTCGAGGATCGTGATGCCGTCGCGTTCGCTCTGCGTCGTCGCATACGCGTGAAGCGCGGTGGCGAGCGTCGCATAGAGCGCCGCGACGAGCGGCACCATGAACAGCACGGCGAGAATCGCGAGCTTCCTGGGCAATTTCAAGTGCGCCATCACGCGCATTCCAGGTCCAAATAATTGCTTGCTCATTCCTGCCCCTTTTCGATGTGATGAGACGACCGTATCGGCCTCAGTGCTGTATACGGATCGATCGGCCCGAGACTTGAATAAAATCAATCATCGGATATCGGCATCGAAAATTTCACCGCATCGTACAAATTGCGCCGCGCGCGACCGAAGCCGTTGTCGGCGGCGGCGCGAAGCACGTCAGCGACACGTACATGCTTCGGAACTTTGCGCACACCGCGTCATTTGCGCGCATCCGACGCGACGCCGGCCGCGCCATGCGTCGCTATGCCGCGAACGCGCTAATGCTCGGTGTCCCCGATCATCGTTTGATGCAGATCAAAAACGGCGCTCGATGTGGGATTCCGGCAACGCGCGATGCCGACGAACGCCGGCGCGCCGTCGCTGCATCGTGCATGTCCGGGGCCGTGCCGTTCAGGCCCAGTCGTCTTCGGCTGCCCGCATCGCTCGCGACTACCGCGAAATCGCGACCCGTCGCCGCGCACTAACCCGCGCACAAACGTTGGACCTGCATCGATTCACACACTAAGATACATCGCAAATACATCTTAAACAGAGCGCCAACGTGAAGATCCCTCTCGCGACCCATCAACCGACTCGACAGCCCGCCGGCCTGCCGGTGCTGCGGCTCGGATTCCGGCCGTTCTACCTCGGCGGCGCGTATTTCGGGGCCGTCTCGGTCGCGCTCTGGCTCGCGTCGCTGCACGGCTATCCGATCGCCGGCCGGACGCCCGGCATGAACGGCCTCGTCTGGCATGTGCACGAGATGGTGTTCGGCTTCTCGACCGCGATCATCGCCGGCTTTCTGCTCACGGCGATCCGCGCGTGGACGTCGTGCGATACGCCGCATGGCGCGCAGCTCGCCGCGCTGTGGCTGCTGTGGGCGGCCGGCCGCCTTCTCGTCTGGGCGGGCCCCGAACCGCTCGCCGCCTTCGTCGACTCCGCATTCCTGCCGATCACCGCGGTCATTCTGTTGCGCGTGCTGCTCGCCGCGCGCAACTATCGCAACGTATTCCTGACCATCGCACTCTTTCTATTCGGTATGCTGAACATGCTCTTTCATTGGTGGGCCGCACACGAACGCTTCGATCGCGCGCTGCAGGCTGCATATGCGGCCGTCGGCTTCATCATGCTGTTCGTCGTCGTGATCGCGGGGCGCATCGTTCCGACGTTCACGATGAACGCAGTTCCCGGCTTCGCGGTGAAGCGCTGGAAATTCGTCGAGACGTTGGCCGCGCCCGTCACCGTACTCGCGCTCTGCGCGGATGCGACGAACTTGCCCACCTCGCTCGTCGCCGCGATCGCGTTCGCGGCGGCCGCGCTGCACGCGATGCGCGTCGTCGGCTGGCGCTCCTGGCGCGTCGGCGCACGGCCTATCCTGTGGATCCTGCATGTCGCGTATGCGTGGGTGCCGATCGGCTTCGCGATGCTCGCGCTTGCCGCGCTCGACGTCGCGCCGCACTCGCTCGCGATTCATGCGCTGACGGTCGGCGTGATCGGCTGCGCGATCGTCGCGATGATCACGCGCACCGCGCTCGGGCACACGGGCCGGCCGCTGCGCGCCGGGCCGACCGAGATCGTGTGCTACTGGCTGCTGATCGCGGCCGCGCTCGTGCGCGTGTTCGGGCCGTGGCTCGCGCCCGATGCGACGAGCGTCTGGGTCGATCTGGCGGGTGCGTGCTGGGTGGCGGCGTTCGCCGCATATGGGCTGCGCTACACCGGCTTCCTGACGTCGTCGCGCATCGACGGCAAGGCGGGTTGAACCGTCGATTCGTCGCGGCCCGACTCGTGACATCCGCACGGTTCGGCTGCAGCAGAGCGGGCGTCGAATGCCGCTTGCGCATCGATCGAACGATGAGAGACACGCGTTCCGATCGAGACGGGCTTCGAACGTTTTTCGATCTGATCCAGCTCAGCTTCGACGCCCTGCGAGAAACCGCGTCGCGCTAGCGTATATCCCGAGCGTGTTGCCGTCCGTCGCGGTAGCACGTTGACGAGACACGGCCCGTGACGCGCGCAATCCGGCTCCGCCTCGCATCTCACTTTCAGGTCGTAAAGACACGACTCGAAACAGGGTCTCCGCTCGATCACTTGCGGCTCGCCAAATAGATGCATACCATATACAGCAATTAGATTCCAAACCGAACCGAGCCGCGTCCCGCGTTCCGTTCCGAACCGCATCGTCGCGGCCGCCCTGCGCTACACGGATTCGCCCATGCCCAACGTCGACCAAGCCATACCGCTCGCACGAGCGCTCGAACAATCGTATCGGCACGGATTCGTGACCGACATCGAATCCGACTCGCTGCCGCCCGGTCTCGACGAGAACGTCGTCCGCGAGATTTCGCGCCGCAAGCGCGAACCGGAATTCCTGCTGAAATGGCGGCTCGCCGCGTTCGGGCGCTGGCTGACGATGTCGCCGCCCGATTGGGGCAAGCTGCGCATCGCGCCGATCGACTTCCAGGCGCAGTCGTACTATTCGGCGCCGAAATCGCTGAAGAACCGACCGAAGAGCCTCGACGACGTCGATCCGAAGCTGCTCGAGACCTACGAGAAACTCAACGTGCCGCTGCACGAGCGCGCGCGGCTCGCCGGCGTCGCGGTCGACGCGGTGTTCGACTCGGTGTCGGTCGGCACGACGTTTCGCGAGCAACTCGCCGAAGCGGGCGTGATCTTCTGTTCGTTCTCGCACGCGGTCGAACATCATCCCGAGCTGATCGAGCGCTATCTCGGCACCGTGGTGCCGCCCACCGACAATTTCTACGCGGCGATGAATTCCGCCGTGTTCTCCGACGGCTCGTTCGTCTACGTGCCGGAAGGCGTGCGCTGTCCGATGGAACTGTCCTCGTACTTCCGGATCAACGCGCAGAACACCAGCCAGTTTGAACGGACGCTGATCATCGCCGAGCCCGGCAGCCACGTCAGCTATCTCGAAGGCTGCACCGCGCCGCAGCGCGACGAGCATCAGCTGCATGCGGCCGTCGTCGAGCTCGTCGCGCACGACGGCGCGCACATCAAGTATTCGACCGTGCAGAACTGGTATCCGGGCGACGAGCGCGGCATCGGCGGCATCTACAACTTCGTGACGAAGCGCGGACTCTGCGCGGGTGCGCGCTCGCACATCGCGTGGACGCAGATCGAAACGGGATCCGCGATCACGTGGAAGTATCCGAGCGTCGTGCTGCGCGGCGACGAATCGAGCGGCGAATTCCATTCGATCGCCGTATCGAACCACTGCCAGCAGGCCGATACCGGCACGAAGATGATCCACCTTGGCCGCAATACCCGCAGCCGGATCGTGTCGAAGGGGATCAGCGCCGGCCGCGCCCAGAACAGCTATCGCGGCCTCGTGCGCGTCGCACGCAGCGCCGCGGGCGCGCGCAACCACACACAGTGCGATTCGCTGCTGATCGGCCCGCAGTGCGGCGCGCACACGTTCCCGTACATCGAGAGCGCACGCCGCGACGCCGTCGTCGAACACGAGGCGACGACGACGCGCATCTCAGAAGACCGCCTCTTCTATTGCCAGCAGCGCGGCATCGATCCGCAGGAAGCGACGGCGCTCATCGTCGGCGGCTTCTGCCAGGCCGTGCTCGAAGCACTGCCGATGGAATTCGCACTCGAAGCGAAGGCGTTGCTCGCGGTGTCGCTCGAAGGCGCCGTCGGCTGATCTCCAAACGTGGCGAACCGAGGAAGAACCATGAATCAATCCGAACCCCTGCTGCAGGTATCCGACATGAGCGTCGACGTCGCCGAGCGCCGCGTGCTGCAATCGGTGTCGCTCGACGTGCCGCCAGGCGCGCTCGTCGTGCTGATGGGCGCGAACGGCAGCGGCAAGAGCACGCTCGGCATGACGCTCGCGGGCCATCCGGCGTATCGCGTCGCGCGCGGCCGCGCGCGATTCGCCGGGCATGACCTGCTCGCGATGAGCGTGCAGGACCGCGCGCGCGCCGGCCTGTTCCTGTCATTCCAGGCGCCGCCCGACATTCCCGGCGTAAAGAACAGTCTCTTCATCCGTACCGCACTCAACGCGATGCGCGAGGCGCGCGGCGATAGCGCGCTCGATGCGGTCGATTTTCTCGGCGAGGCGCGCGCGGCCGCCACGCGCGTCGGCTTGTCCGATGCGATGCTCAATCGTTCGATGAACGAAGGTTTCTCGGGCGGCGAGCGCAAGCGCAACGAGCTGCTGCAGCTCGCGCTGCTGCGCCCGCGGCTCGCGATGCTCGACGAGATCGACTCGGGGATGGACGTCGACGGCGTGCGCGCGGCGATCGATCTCATCGGCCGGCTGCGTGAGCAAGGCATCGCGTTCGTGATCGTGTCGCATTACCTGCAGATGATCGAGTCGCTCGCGCCCGACGCCGTACTGCTGCTCGATCGCGGCCGCATCGTCGAATCCGGCGATCTCGGCCTCGCGCGCGAGATCGCCGCAAAGGGTTTCGTTCGCTCCGACGCGCTCGTGGAGGCCTGACGCGATGACGACGACAGACACCGACAGGCTCGCCGCCCGCCGCCAATTGTCGGCACACGGCTGGATCTCCCGCCGCGCCGAATCGTTCCGTCATCTGCCGCCGCCCGCCGCCGATGCGTGGCTCGGCGACAACGTTCACGGCGCACACGCGACCGATCTGCCCGCCGCACGCGCCGGCTGGATGCTCGCGCCCGTCGGTTCCGGCTCGCTCGAGCATGTCGATGCATGCTGGCTGAGCGCCGCCGACCCTGCCGAGCGCGCCGCGCTATTCGAGGGTCTGCCGACGCAACCCGGCGACGACGCCGCACCGTTTTTCTGGGCGCATCGCGCGCTATGCGAAGCGGGTCTGCGTCTGCGCGTCGGCAGCGGGCCGGCGCGCCGCACGCCGACGATGCTGCAGCTTCGGCTGCAGCCGCACGCGGGCGTCGAAGCGCCGCTCATCGTGATCGACGTGCTGCCCAGCGCGCACTGCATGCTAATCGAGTCGCACGAGCACGATCTCGCGGGCCGGAACGGCCCCATCACGCAGAATTTGCATGCGTACGTCCGGCTCGGCGCCGGCGCGTCGCTCGACCATCTGCGCATCGCGACGCCCGGCGCGCACGACCGGATCGCGCATCACGTGCACGTCCGGCTCGAGCGCGATGCGCAATATCGGCAATCGCTGCTTGGCGCGGGCAGCGACTACCACCTGCAGCGCACCGTGCTCGACCTGCGCGGCGAACGCGCGCTCGCGCGCGCGTCCGGCGTGCTGTTCGCATCGGCACGCGCGAAGCTCGAGCAGCAAGTGTGCGCTGCACACGCCGCAGCGCACACGCAAAGCTCGATCGATACGCTCGCGCTCGCGAGCGGCGACGCTCAGATCGTCGCGAACGCGTTTTCGTCGATTGCGGCAGGCGCGTCGGGCGCCGACCTTCGGCAGCGTCTGAGCGGCATTCCGACGAGCGGCGAGCCGCGCGTCGTGCTGCGACCGCATCTCGAGATCCATCACGACGACGTGCAGGCGGCGCACGGCGCGACGTGGGGCGCATTGCCCGACGACGCGCTCTTCTACGCATGCCAGCGCGGCCTCGATCAGCGCGGCGCGCTGGCGATGATCGTCGCCGGGATGGCGCGCGCGGCGCTCGCGCGCGGCATCGACACGCCCGGCATACTGGAGACGCTCGGCGGCGACGCGCTGCTCGCACGCGAAGTCGCACGGCACCTCGCTGAACAACCGGAGAGCCGTCATGGGTGACATGCTGCGCTCCACCACGATGGCGAGCGCGTTTCCGGCGCTCGCGCAGCGCATCAACGGCGTGCCGCTCGTCTATCTCGACAACGCGGCGACGACGCAGATGCCGCAGTCCGTCCTCGCCGCGATGCGCCGCTTCGGCGAGCGCGATCGCGCGAACATTCATCGCGGCGTCCATACGCTGAGCCAGCGCGCGACCGACGCGTACGAGCGTGCGCGGGAGACGCTGACGCGCTTCGTCGGCGCCGGCGCCGATCACCTGCTCGTCTTCACGTCCGGCACGACCGACGCGCTGAATCTCGTCGCGCAAGGCCTGTCGCTTCCGGGCCACGCGCCCGCGGTGCTGCGCGAAGGCGACGAGATCGTCGTCAGCGCGCTCGAGCATCACGCGAACCTCGTGCCGTGGCAGATGGCCGCGCGCCGCTGCGGCGCGCGATTGCGGATCCTCCACGCCGATCCGCAAGGCCGTCTGCATGTGAAGGATTTCGAACGATTGCTGACGCCGCGCACCCGCGTGTTCGCGGTCACGGCCTGCTCGAACGCGACGGGCGAGCGGCCGCCGTACGAAGCGCTGCTCGCGGCCGCGCGCGCGGCGGGCGCGCTGACGGTGCTCGACGCGGCGCAGGCGGTCGGCCACGAAGTACCGGATCTGTCGACGCTCGCGTGCGACTTCGTCGCGTTCTCCGGCCACAAGATGTACGGGCCGATGGGAACGGGCGCGCTCGCCGGCCGCCGTGACGCGCTCGAGCAACTCGTCCCGCTGCGCTTCGGCGGCGACATGGTGAGCTGGGTCGGCGAAACGGACGCGATGTTCGACGCATTGCCGGCGCGGCTCGAAGGCGGCACGCCGAACGTCGAGGGCGTCGTCGGGATGGCGGCCGCCGCCGATTACATCGACGAAATCGGCCATGCGACGATCGACGCGCACGTGCGCGCGCTGCGCGATCACGCGGCCGCGGGCCTCGCGGCGCTCGACGGCGTGACCGTGCTCGCCGAGCATGCATCGTCGGCGATCGTCTCGTTCGTCGCCGACGGCGCGCATCCGCACGACATCGGCACATTGCTCGACGAGCGCGGCATCGCGGTGCGCACGGGCTACCACTGCGCGCAGCCGCTTCTCGAGCGGCTCGGCTGCGGGCCGACGACGCGCGCGTCGTTCGCGCTCTACAACACGCACGACGAGGTCGAGCGTCTCGTGGCCGCCGTCGCGCAAGCACTGAAGGTATTGCGATGAATTCGACTTCCTCCCCCGCTGCGCCCACCGACGCGCAAAGCACGCTCTATCAGGAGCTCATCGTCGAGCACAAGCGTGCGCCACGTCACTTCGGCAAGCTCGGCGATCCGACGCACGAAGCGCGCGGACACAATCCGCAATGCGGCGACGACCTGAAGGTGCAGTTGCGCATCGAAGGCGGCCGGATCGGCGACATCCGCTTCGACGGCCACGGCTGCGCGATCTGCATCGCGTCCGCGTCGATGATGACGGAGGCCGTGATCGGTCGCGACATCGAAGCCGCTCGGCAGTTGCAGCAGCGATTCCGCGCGGTGCTGACGGGCCAGGCCGAGCACGACGAAGCGTATCTCGGCAAGCTCGCGAGCTTCGTCGCCGTGCAGCGCTATCCGAGCCGGATCAAATGCGCGCTGCTCGGCTGGCATGCGCTCGCGCACGCGCTCGGCACGCCCGCGGCCGCTTCGTTCGATCAGGAGTCGCATACATCATGAGACAACCGAAAGAAACCGTCGTCGTGCAACGAGCGGTCGCCGTCGAATGCGTGCCGTCCGGCGCGCCGCTCGACATTCCGGCGGGCACGATCGCCGAAGTGACGCAGGCGCTCGGTACGAACTTCACGCTCGTCGCCGGCGGCCAGACGGTGCGGCTGCGCGGCGCGGATGCGGACGCGATCGGCCGGATTCCGCCCGAGACGATCGACGCGCCGGACGACGTCTCGCCGGACGAAGCCGGAGCGTTCATCTGGCAGACGCTAAAGACCTGTTACGACCCGGAGATTCCGGTTGACATCGTCGAGCTCGGCCTCATCTACGCGTGCACGATCGAGCCCGCCGAGCACGATCGACTGCGTGTGTCGATCACGATGACGTTGACGGCGCCCGGCTGCGGAATGGGCGAAGCGCTCGCCGAAGAAGTCGCCGACAAGGTGCTCGCGCTGCCGTTCGTCGGCGAGGTCAACGTCGACATGGTGTTCGATCCGCCGTGGAATCGCTCGCGACTGTCGGAGACGGCGATGCTGATGCTCGGTCTCTGATGCGAAAGCGCCGTCGCAATGAAGTGACGAAACGCTGAAGCCGATCGCTCGCATCTTCCCGCCCGCGCTCGCGGGCGTTTTCTCTATCGGGATCGACGGCTTCGAAGCCAGGCGAAACGATGCCGCTTCGCGCGGGAGCATGGTGGGCCGCACGACACACCGACGCCCGCCCCCGGTCCGCCGCAGCGACGCGATGCGACGCGACACGCAGGCCGGACGTCGCAGCACGCGATTCAACCGCCGCAGCCGCCGCCCGAACAGCAACTGTCGCCCGCGTCGTGCCCGAACGCGCCGTCGCGCTTCGCGATCTGCACGCGCCACTGCGACGGCCCGGCCTCCAGATAGGTTCATTCGAACGCATCGGCCGCACGCTCCTCGAGCTGGTAATAAAGCGGCTTCGGATCGTGATCGTTGATGAGCTGCAATGCTTCGCCGTCGGGCAATGCGTCGAAGGTGCCGAAGATCAGTGCGTGGCGCCTGTGATGAGGAATCCTACGAACGTCGATGATGGACGCGTACTGCTCGGTCATGACATGGCTCTTGAAAAAGGACAGGGATGCGGCGCGGGGCCGATGCGGAACGCTCGCCGCCCGCCGGGAATTGCCGTCGGCGATCACCCGGCTTGCAACATGCATCGGTTAGCGATATAACGTGCATGTATTGCGCATGTTATATCGCGCCACCCTCAATAGCAGCGCAAGACATGCATCTTTTTGCCACGTATGCGACTCTCTGAATACACGGACTACACGTTGCGCGTGCTGATGTACTGCGCGTCGAATCCGGACCGACTCATCACGATCGCCGAACTCGCCGAGCGCCACAACGTGTCGAAGAATCACCTGACGAAAATCGTCAACAGCCTCGCGCGCCAGGGCACGCTCGAGACGACGCGCGGCCGCGGCGGCGGCGTGCGACTTGCGCTGCCGCCCGGGCGCATCGGCATCGGCGACGTGATCCGCGCATCCGAAACCGACTTTCGTCTCGTCGAGTGCTTCGACCGGCACACGAACACTTGCATGCTCGCGGCGAAATGCCGGCTCGAGCGGCTGCTCGACAGCGCACTGCGCGCGTACTTCAAGGAACTGGACGGCGCGACGCTCGCCGATCTCGTCGGCCCGCCGGCGAAGAACGGATTGAGCGCCGCCGAGAAGCTGCATGAGTTCGCGATCGCGATGCCGGCGAAGAGCGCTGCGCGAACGCGATGACGGGCGTGCGTCCGGAGACGGACGAGCGACGCGCATCGCACTCGAGCGAATGCGACGCCCAATCGTTGCGCGGCCGAGCCCGCCGCAACCGCGCCCGCTTCCGTTCGTCGTCTCCGCGCCGCCGCGCTGCGATCGGCGGAGCCGCGTCAGACTTCGGTCTGCTCGTCCGTCATCGCGAAATTGAGCATCTTCAGGTGAGCGACCATCATCGAGTCCATCGTCCTGACGTGATAATCGAACCACTCCGCTATCTCCGCCAGCAGCCGGCGGCCCAGTTCGAACTGCGCGTCGCGCGCGACCTTGTCGCGCACCGCCGCCGCTACCTTCAGCACTTCGTTGTGATCGGACGCATGGCAATACTGCGGCCCGAACTTCGTGCTCGCCATCCAGCGCTCTTCGCGTTCGAAGTGCTGCCGGCAGTGATCGATCCAGGCGTCGAACGCCTGCAGGAAATGCGCGTCGTCCGCACGCGCGGCCGCATCGAGCAGCTGGACGAATTCCGTATGAACGGCGTCGACGAACGGATCGTCGAGTTTCAGCTCGGGTGAGAGGTCTTGCATCGAAGAACGGAAGTGGTGTGTGACTCAGGGGCGACCTGACAGATCGCGTCTTCGAAGGTACATGCCGCTCGGGCCTTTCGCTCGCCAATCTTCGTTGCCGTTGATTCAGCACAAGCTTTTCGGGCTGTGCGCGACTGTCGACGGCGGTCGCAGCGAGCGCGCGCCGCGTCGTTTTTTTCCATTCGAACCGCCTTTCAGATGCGCATTTTCGTCACGCGTTGAGCCCGTCTGAACAAACATCAAGACCCCGCCTTACTGGTTGTTTGCGAATCGTCAACATGAGCCTCTCGAAATTCCGCTAAATTCCGCCGCCAAAGCGACTGGATGTCGCATCAAGTTCGACGAAGGCGTTTCGACGTCTCACAAGCCCGCTTCATCACACACTCAGGCGAATGTCATGGTCCGAAGAATTACGAGTAGAACGTCCGCGATCTTGCGATTAGGGCTCGTCGCAGGTCTTTCCGGATGCAGCGAACTGCACGTGCTCGATCCGAAAGGCGCGGTCGGCGCCGCGGAGAAGTCGCTGATCGCGACGTCGACGTGGGCGATGCTGATCGTCGTCGTGCCGGTGATCTTCCTGACGCTGCTCTTCGCGTGGCGC
>NZ_LOWC01000169.1:0-605 GCF_001522845.1 Burkholderia sp. BDU5
GCGGCGATGTTCAAGGTGATTCGCACGATCCGGCGCAAGACGGTTTGTCCGTGCGGCCACCACTTCTCGCAGCCGCCGATGCCCGGCTTGCCGATCACGCGCAGCATCGCTCATCCGAGCTTGCTGGCCGACATCCTCGTTTCGAAGTACGCTGACCACGCCCCGTTGTACCGGCAGTCGCAGATAGCCGCGCGCGACGGCGTGAAGCTCGACCCGGCCAGCATGGGCCGCTGGGTTGGTCAATGCGAGGCCCTTTGCGATGCGCTGACCGAGGCACTGCGCCGCTACACGGTGGCGCCGTCGAAGCTGCACGCGGATGACACGCCGATCCCGGTACTCGAGCCGGGCAAGAAGAAGACGAAGACTGGGCGGCTGTGGGTGTATGTGCGCGATGACACCCGTTCGGGCTCGACCGAACCGGCCGCAGTGTGGTTTGCTTACTCGCCGGACCGCAAAGGCATTCATCCCCAGACCCACCTGGACGGATTCAAGGGTATCTTGCAAGCCGACGCCTACAGCGGCTTCAACGAACTGTACGAGAGCGGCAAGATTCGCGAGGCGGCATGCTGGGACCACGCGAGACGGTACATATACGACGTGCATGC
>NZ_LOWC01000170.1:0-59586 GCF_001522845.1 Burkholderia sp. BDU5
AGGAGCCCGGTGCCCGAATTGGGCACGCCGGGATCTGTGCGGGGGGTGTTCAGTAATGGGCATTCCTACCGCGATTCTGGGGGAGCGATGCGCGGTGCGCGACGGACGGCGCGGCGTGTCGCGCGCGGCCGTCGCCGCTTCGTGTCGTCGACGGGATCGATGCAGTCGATGCGGTCGATGCGGTCGATGCGGTCGATGCGGTCGATGCGGTCGATGCGGTCGATGCGGTCGATGCAGTCGATGCAGTCGATGCAGTCGATGCAGTCGATGCAGTCGATGCAGTCGATGCAGTCGATGCAGTCGATGCAGTCGATATGCCGATCGTAATTCTCGCGACCATCGCGAACGGAATAAGTTGCGATGACGTCGATTCCGTCCATCGCCGCAGCCGTCGCGGCTGCCCGGGCTGTCGCGATGCAGCTCGGGCGTCGCCGATCTTCGCGCAAGCGACATGCCGGCCGTCGCGCCGCGCGACGCGCTCCGCATCGCACTTTCCCCGCGCGCATGAAGGTCTCCCGTCGCGCCCGCAATTGTTTCTATACTTCGTACGATTGCGTCGTAAAAGAACGGAGCGCGTGGCCGACGCGCTCGAACGTCAACCCGATGCGGGCCGCGACGAAGATGCCGAACCAATGCGGCGCCGCCCCCAACCGGACTCTCATCGATGAAAACCGCGATTCGAAAGCTGACGGCGTCGCTACTTTTTGCCGCCGCGACCGCCTGCTTTGCCGCCGGCGCGCCGCATGCGCCCGAGCATCTGCCGCCCGGCATCGCGTGGCGGCAAGGCGACGTCGACGCCGCGTTCGCCGAGGCGAAGCGCACGAACAAGCCGCTGTTTCTTTACTGGGGCGCCGTCTGGTGCCCGTCATGCAATCAGGTGAAGTCGACGATCTTCAGCCAGCAGGCGTTCAAGTCGCGCTCGTCGTTCTTCGTGCCGGTCTATCTCGACGGCGACACGGAGAACGCGCAGAAGATCGGCGACCGCTTCAAGGTGCGCGGCTATCCGACGATGATCCTGTTCCGGCCGGACGGCGCCGAAGTCACGCGGCTGCCGGGCGAAGTCGATCTCGACCGCTACATGCAGGCGCTGTCGATCGGCCTGAACGCCGCGCATCCGTTCAAGCAGACGCTCGCGGCCGCGCTGAAGGACGGCGCGCGCGTGACGCCCGACGACTGGCGCGTGCTCGCCGATTACTCGTGGGATACCGACGGCGATCTGCCGGTGCCGAACGAGCGCGTCGCGACGACGCTGCAGACGCTCGCGAGCCATGCGCGCGCGGATCATGCGAACGCCGAAGCGCCGCGGCTCGAATTGAAGGCGGTCGTGTCGGCGGCGGTCGGCGATCCGCCGCAGCAAGGCGACATCGACAAGACAGCGGGCGCCGCCGCCGTGCGCGACGCGCTGCGCGATCCGAAGCGCGCGCGCGCCGATTACGACGTGCTCGTCGCGGCGCCGGCCGACGTCGTCAAGTATCTGGCCGGCGGCGACGCGGCGGCGCGCGCGACGCTCGCGAAGCAGTTCGATGCGGCGCTCGCGCGGCTGTCGGCCGACACGTCGCTCGCCGCGATCGACCGGACGATGGCGCTGCACGGCCGCGTGCGCGTCGCGCGGCTCGACGCGAAGCCGGGCGCGCCGCTGCCGGCCCCGCTTGCGGAGGCGGTGCGCCGGCAGACCGCGTCGGCGGTCGCCGAATCGACGAACGTCTATGCGCGGCAGGCGGTCGTGAGCGAAGCGGCCGACACGCTGACCGACGCCGGCCAGTTCGACGCGGCTGACGCGCTGCTGAAGGCGGAGCTCGCGCGCTCGCCGACGCCGTATTACTTCATGTCGGGGCTCGCGGCGAACGCGAAGGCGCGCGGCGATCGATCGGCCGCGCTCGACTGGTACCGGAAGGCGTATGAGGCGGCGAGCGGTCCGGCGACGCGGCTGCGCTGGGGCGCGGCGTATTTCGCGAACGCGGTCGACCTCGCGCCGGACGACGCCGCGCGAATCCGGCAGATTGCAAACGACGTGCTGACGCAGGCGGGCCAGACGCGCAACGCATTCTACGGCGCGAACCGGCGCGCGCTGACGCGGGTCGTCACGCAGCTCGCGCATTGGCGGCAGGGCGGCGCGCACGACGCGACCGTGCGGGCGGTCGTCAAGCAGTTCGAAGGCGTGTGCGGGAAACTGCCGGCGGGCGATCCGCAGGTCGGGACCTGCGAGAGCCTGATCAAGACGGCGAAGGCGTGACGGCGTCAGGCGACGTCCTGCGTGCATTCGCAAGCGCGCGGGGCCGGGAAGCGCGCTCGCGAGCGGGCGCTTCGTGCGAGCGCGCATCGCCGCCGGGCGCACAGGTTGTCGTCGCCCGTCCGGTCCCGCTCGTCGTGCGAACCGGCGGCGCGCGCCCGCACCAGTCGAAGCAAAACGAAGCCTCCGCTCCGAAGCCGTTTGCGCGACAGGCCGGCAAACCTTCGAACGGCAAACCTTCGGAGTCGAAAACGAAACAAACGAGCGGTTTTTGAAAGAGTGACGCGCCGGACTGCCTAAGATTGGCGACCTACGATCAACCCAGAGCCAATCGATGGAAATGACGAACACGTTGCTGAGCGCGTTCGGTGCGCAGATCGGGCTGTCCGATCTGAAATTCGATGCGACCGGCGTGTGCCAGTTGAGGATAGACGGTCTGAAGCTGGCGCTCTACGACAACCGCGCGCTGAACTGCCTGACGCTGCTCGGCGAATTGCCGATGCCCGTGGCCGACACGCTGCAGCACGACGTCTGGATTCGCTTCGTGCTCGCCGGCCAATTCGGCGCGTTGCACGAACACGTGCCGATCGTCGGCCTGAATCCGCAGACGGATGCGCTGGTGGCGATGCGGCATTTGCCGCCCGAGAACCTGTCGCTCGAGCGCCTGACGGACGCGTTCGCCGGGCTCGTCGAATGGCTGGCGGCCTGGAGCTGCGAATCTTCCGCAATCGAGCAGTCGGCATCCGCCGCACCGCACGATGCGCGCCACTCAACTCGCCGATACGATCCACTTGCCCATGCTTGATCTCCGCTCAGTCTCGTCCGTTCCCACTCAAGCCGGCGTCGGCCAGGTTGCGGCGGCAGAGCGCAACGCCGGCCGTCTCGACGTCGCTGGCACGCCGCGCACCGTCGCACGCGGCGGCGAAGGCGACATCGCCGTGCCGCATCCGTCGGACCGGTCGGGCGCCGCCGGCGCGCGCGACGCAACGCTCACCGAAGACGTCGCGTCGCGCCAGATCGTCAACGCGTTTCGTCAGTTCATCACCGGCAAGTCGCACGGCCGGATGATCGAAAGCGGCGAAATCTGGAAGGACGTGCCCGCGCAAAACGCGCGAGACCATGTGCGCGATCTGTCGAAGGCCAATCTTCGCGGGCTCTATCGCGAACTCGGTGCGCTGAGCGGCCAGGAAAAGCAGTTCGTCGAGCGCTTTCTCGCGACGCCTTTCTTCGCGACGCACAGCACCGCAGCACCGGTGAAGAGCGGCAACGACACGGTCAGCCTCTTCTCGCGGCAGAAGCTGATCGACCGCCACATCATCTTCAATCAGGCGAATTCGCCGCAAGAAGACATCAAGCTGCTCGGCAACGACGATTTCGTGTTCTTCTCGCTGGAAGCCGGCGCCGACCCGAAAAAGCCCAGCAGCCGGTTCGGCGGCACGACGTACCGCTTCGATTTCGACGATCCGCATTTCCGCGACACCGCGTGGCTCAGCCTCGTCGAAATGCGCTTCGCGCGCACGCCGAATCTCGATCGGCACATCGAAGGCTTGAGTCCCGACGAGTACAGCCGCTTGTCCAAGCGCACGTTGCAACCGTTCCAGACGGTGTTTGCCGGCGGCGACATGAAGGCGGGCATCGCGCTGTCCATCGTGCGCGACATGCGCGAGAACCTGTCGCCGGACGCGCAGGCGCGCGTGCTCGGCAACGTCGGCGAAGCGCACGTCAACAAGCTCGTCAACGGCCTTTATCGCCCGGAGATCAAGGTGGCGCGACACTTCTTCTCGAACCAGTACATGGAAGTCGCAGTCAAGAAGGACGACAAGTTTTGACGCCGACGCGGCGGCGCGGATGACGGCCGCCGCCGCTGCCGCGGCGCACGCCAGTCGCCCGGAACGACAGGTGTGAACCGTGGCGTCGCAGGCGGGGCCGCAGGTGCGACGCGTCGGCGTCGGCGTCGATGGCGGCACGGCTCCTTTCCCATCGAAAAGTCCGCCGAAAACTCGCTTACTTGATGGCACTGTTTGCCGGAAGCCGCTCATTCGCAGCAGTTTTGTGACGCCTCGTACACGTAATCGCGTTCGACGCGGCAAACCCGCGTCTTGTACATGCTGTACCAGGCGTCGCGGCCGAGCCGTTGCGCGGCCACGTGCGCGACGTTCTCCTTCCACGCTGCGATCGCCTCAAGGCTCTCCCAATAGGACACCGTAATGCCGAAGTCTTCGCCGGCGGACTCGACGCCGAGATATCCCGGCTGTTTTGCCGCGAGCTCGAACATCGCGTCGGCCATCTTTTGATGGCCATTGTCCTCTTCGGTGCGCACTGACGTGAAAATTACCGCGTAATATGGCGCAGTGCCAGTCTTCGCGATGGACATGCCTCCTCCTGTCCACGTGACGTCGATTGTCGCAGCGCTATGCGCGGCGGAACACATCGGCGAGCGAAAGTGCGGGCCACCTGACCCATGTTGTCAAGCTTCCCTGAGCTGGGCGACCATGTCTTCGACGATGCGGCAGAATTCGTCCGGCTGCTCAAGCATCATCATGTGGCCGACATCCTTCTGCACGACGTAATCGCGCGCGGCTGACTGCGCCCAGTCCGGTAAATCCCATCCGGACGCAGAGCGTTCGCCCGCGAGTAGAAACAGCGGGGTCCCATGTTCGACGACCGAGCGGATCCGCGGCAGATAGCTGGCGTCGCCCGTCTCCGCCACTACCGCGCGCGCCATTGCCCGAATGGTTCCGCGCGGTTGATTCGCTAGAGCGCCACGCGCCCATTCGACGCGTTGCGGCATGATCGCGACATCGCCGTTTGTCAGCCATTCTTTTGGATCAGCGACGAGCCGCTCGTGCTCGGCGTGCCAGTCCTCGTCGGAGAGGGCGGCGATCTTGCGGCACCAGAACGCATCGGCGAGAGTGAAGTTCCCTTCGACGTTGATGATGCCGCGCACACGCTCGGGTGCCGCTACCGCAACGAGCATCGCGATGGCGCCACCGACGCTGTGCCCAAGCAGCATGCACGGCTCGTCGACCTGTTCGTTCAAGTAGCGCACGACGTGCGCGGTCTGGCTCGCAAGAGTGATCTCGGGCTCGCACACGTCCTTCAATTGACCGTAGCCGATCAGGTCCGGTGTATGGATTGCTACGGTGCGGATGCGCTCGCGGGGCGCGTAGAAATTCAATGAACCCATCAGGCCGTGAATCATGACCAACGGCGTGGCTTTTTTCATGTCTCTCACACTTCCATGGTTTGACTGCAGACTCCGCGTCGACGTCCTTTCGCGCTGCGACGCTTGCGCGCCATCCGATGTCGCGCCACCCGATTGACGGCACCGAAAGATCACGATGAAGAAAAGGGTGACCGGGTGGTGGGCTCGCACCGGCTTGTCGGACCGTCATGATCGCTTCCGTTGATAGTTACTTACTCACACATCCCGATCGATTCGGTGAGAACGCCAATTCAGCGGTATTGCGATCTCGTAGAATGACGCAATACGCGAGCACGATCGGTTCGCCATCCGGCAAGCGCACGCGCAAAAACGACTTCAGATGCGCCGCGAGCGCTGCAAGCGGCACTGGCGATGCAAGCATCGTCGCGCACGGCGATGACGGTCCATGTCGTTCCAGCCATGCGCGCGCCGATTCAAAGTGACTTGGGGGGATGTAGACGAGGTGCGGCGAAACGGCCTGCACGTCCGCTCCGCCGTCCATCAGGCACGCGACATGATCCGACCGGACCGACAATGCATCGGGCAAACTGCCGTTCTGCAACGGGTCGACGAGCACATATAGGTGCGCCCCTAACGAATCGGCCTCGCCGAACACGGTTTGCGTATCCATCAGCCCCCCGTCGACACGAACGCCGATCGCCCCGCCGCGCGTTTCATCATGCACGGCACGCACACTGCATCCGGCTGCGTCGGCATCGGATACGGCATGCTGGCCGGGCCTGAGAAGCTGTGCATGCTGCCCTTGATGTCGATCTTGCCCGGCGCGTGGATCTGAATGTCACCGTCCTTCAGGCGGATATACGCCTGCCCCGACGTAATCAGTATCTCCTTGTCCGCCGCGATCTCGATCCGCTCCGTCGCCGACACGATCCGCACCGTCTTCCGGCCGATCAGGTCGATCGTCTCGCGATGCGACTCGATCTGAATCGCGTCCTTCGCGAACAGCTTGATCCCGTCCTGCGCGAACACGCTCACCTTCTCGCCCGCGCTCGTCACGAACGACTTCCCGGTCGCGACGAACGCGCTTTGACCCGCGACGACGTTCACGTGCCGATCCGCCGACGCGTGCAGCGACTGAAGCGTCGTGAGGCCCATCCCGCTCGCGCTGCCGAGCAGCATTGCCGGCACCTTGAAGCCGTTCGCGCTGCCCGTCCCGCCGCCCGGCGTGCGGCCGCCGCTCAAGCCCGGCTCCACCGGCTGCCGCGTCGCGCCGGTCAGTTCCGTGAGCGCGTCGTGACCCGCTTTCAGACTCTCCGCGCGATGCTGCTCGCTTAGCGACGATTGCTGCGCGATCAGCGCGTCGGGATTCAGATCGTCGCGCGTGGTCGCGGCGTCGATTGTCCACGTGTAGTCGCGGCCGAGCTTCGCTTCGCCAAGCGCGCGCAACGGAATGAGCGTGTTCGCCCCAAGCGGCGTGTCGAGCTTCAGCAGCCGCTCGCGCTGCAACAGCCCACGATGAATCGCCTCGAAGATCGGCGCAAACGCCGTCTCCTGCGGCCCGCGCGGCCCCAACGTCATGGTTCAAATCCTTTTTTCTCAGGTTCGCCGGAATGGGGCGCGTCGCGCCCCTTGTTGTCAGGCGATTGAGCGCGGTATCGGAACCGGCGAACCGCCTTCTTTGGCGAATAAGGATACCGAATCCACTGAAGAAAACGGGAAATCGGCCGGCTTACGGCGCGCCGGCCAAGTCCATCTAATCAAAATTGGCAGTGTTCTGCGGACGATCATCCGGCCTTCACGCTGGAAAGACTGATACGTTGGTTTTTTCTGATTTCAGCTACGCAGTAATCGCCCTTGTTGTTGGTCGACCTGCCTCAGCAACGAAAGCAAGTGCTCGTCGCCACTCGAACTGACCGCAGTCTTCGCCGAGTTGCGCGATATTCACGGCCTCAACATCGCGACGATCTGCAAGCGCCTCAACATCACCGACCAGACGATCCGCGACGTCGGCCTGCTCGAACAGGCGCCCGTACAAACTTCCTGTTCCGCCTGCATGACGGCGCGATCAAAAGCGCGCAGATCGTCGAATTCCTCAAAGCGCGGCGCGCGCAACTCAGACGCAAGCTGATGATCGTGCGGGACGGCGCAGCGCAGCACAAGAGCCGCGTCGTGCGCGAATACCTCGACAGCATGGATGGCGCCGTACAGATGGCACTGCTGCCCGGTTACGCGCCCGATCTGAATCCAGTCGAATACCTCTCGGCTTGGCTCAAGCGGCACGCCTTAGTCAACTTCTATCCCAACAACCTGGCCGAACCGAAGCACACCGCTCGATGCAAACTCAAGAGCGGCCAGAAGCGCAAATCGATCATCGCTGCTTGCTGGAAGCAAGCTGAGCTTTGGTGATGTCATGGCTTACGTAATTCTCAATAGACGCGGCAACAAGGTGCTCGAGCGCGCCTTGTTCCTCTCCACCTGCGCTGCCTTACGAGGCCCCGTCTCGCAGACTTATTAACGCACGCAAGATCCAACAGGATGAGCGCCACAACCAAGCACCCATCGCGCTGGCGCGTCGGTACTGCGATGTCCTGTTCGCCATGCTGCGCGACGGCACCATTTACCAACCAAAGTCAGCCTCTGGCGCCCGATGAAAGACATAGGGACACCCCGCGTTTGGTACGATGCACGCTTTCCCACCTGTTCGCGTCACCGCGTGAATCGCCGAATCGTGTCGTCCTTCCTCGACCGCTGCGCGGCCAGGCTCGCCGCCGCGAAGCCGCACGCCGCCGCCGTCCTCCGTCGCCTGCGCCATCCGACGCGACGCGGCGTCGCGCTCGCCATCGCCGCCGTGCCGGCGCTGTTCCTGCTCTACGTGCTCGCGCTGATCCCGTTCACGCCGAGCATTGGCGACATCCGCAAGGCGCGCGTCGACGCGCCCGCGCAGATCCTGTCCGCCGACGGCAAGCTGCTCGCCGAATTCAAGCCGTCGAACCGCGAATGGGTGCCGCTCGCGGGCATCTCGCCGAAGATGGTCGATGCGCTGATCTCGACTGAAGACCACCGCTTCTACGAGCACCACGGCCTCGACTGGCGCCGCACGGCGGGCGCCGCGCTGCGCACGTTCTCGGGCGAGCGGCAGGGCGGCTCGACGATCACGCAGCAGCTCGCGCGCAATCTGTATCCGGACGAGATCGGCCGCGCGCCGACGCTCACGCGCAAGCTGAAGGAAGCGATCACCGCGCTGAAGATCGAGGCGGTCTACAGCAAGGCGCAGATTCTCGAGACGTATCTGAACACGGTCCCGTTCCTGTACAACGCGTACGGTGTCGAGATGGCCGCGCGCACGTACTTCGACAAATCGGCCGATCAGCTCGACGCGCTCGACGCCGCGACGCTCGTCGGCATGCTGAAGGGCAACAGCTACTACAACCCGGTGCTGAACCCGGAGCGCGCGCTCGCGCGGCGCAACACGGTGCTCGCGCAGATGGTGAAGTATGGGAAGTTGTCGCCGGCCGCGTATGCGTCGCTGCAGAAGAAGCCGCTGCGGATCGACTTCGAGCGGCAGAAGGAGCCGCCCGGCCCCGCGCCGCATTTCGCGCAGCAACTGCGCAAGTGGCTGATCGCGTGGGCCGACCGCAACGACTACAACGTCTACTCGGACGGCCTCGTCGTGCGCACGACGATCGATTCGCGGCTGCAGGCGTATGCGACGCAGGCGCTCGCGCGACAGACGAATCAGCTGCAAGGGATCGCGAACGGGATGTGGAACGCCGGCAGCGGCTGCGCGCCGGGCAATCCGCTGTTCCGCGCGTTCGTGCGCGAGACGCCGGCATTCCGCGCGGCGCTCGACGGCGGCGCGACCGAAGACGCGGCGCTCAAGCATCTGCTCGCCGATCGCGGGTTCACGCGCGCGCTGTGCAAGGCGAAGGCCGACGTGCAGGCGGGCTTTCTCGCGATCGATCCGCGCAACGGACAGATCAAGGCGTGGGTCGGCAGCCGCGACTTCACGACCGAGCCGTTCGATCACGTGCAGCAGGCGCGCCGGCAGCCGGGCTCGACGTTCAAGCCGTTCGTCTACGGCGCGGCGTTCGCGGGCGGCGCGACGCCCGACGACACGTTCGTCGATCAGCCGGTCGAGATCCCGCTGAAGGGCGGCGAGATCTGGCGGCCCGACGACGACGCATCGCCGACCGGCAAGCCGATGACGCTGCGCGACGCGATCGCGTATTCGCGCAACCGGATCACCGCGCAACTGATGATGAAGGTCGGCCCGCAGAAGGTCGCGCGGCTCGCGCGCGCGATGGGCGTGCGCGACAGCGAGCTCGACGCGGTGCCGTCGCTCGCGCTCGGCACGAGCCCCGTGACGCTGAAGGAGATGGTGTCCGCATACGCGACGATCGCGAACGTCGGCGAATACGTCGAGCCGCGGATGGTCACGCGCATCGAGGATCGCAATGGCGAAGCGCTCGCCGAGTTCGCGAGCGCGTCGCCCGAGCGTGCGCTCGATGCGGCGCCCGCGCGCACGCTGATCGACGTGATGCGCGGCGTCGTCGAGCGCGGC
Organism: Burkholderia sp. BDU5; assembly: GCF_001522845.1. NCBI lineage: Bacteria > Pseudomonadati > Pseudomonadota > Betaproteobacteria > Burkholderiales > Burkholderiaceae > Burkholderia > Burkholderia sp. BDU5. Next base: position 9,958 of record NZ_LOWC01000170.1, read on the forward strand.
ACCGGCGCGGCGATCCGCTCGCGTTATGGCATTCGCGCGGATGTCGCGGGAAAGACCGGCACGACGCAGGGCGACACAGACGGCTGGTTCATCCTGATGCAGCCGCAGCTCGTCGCGGGCGCATGGGTCGGCTTCGACGATGGTCGCGTGACGCTCGGCAGCGTTTGGGGGCAGGGCGCGAGGAGTGCGCTGCCGATCGTCGGCGATTTCTATCAGCGGGCGATCCGCGCGCGGATCATCGACACGCGCGAGCGCTTCGCGACCGAGGCGCCGCCGAGCGCGTTCGACACGTTCCGCGACAAGCTCAACGACTGGTATCGCTATCTGTTCGAGAAAGCCGAACCGCAGAAGGCCGCGCCGCCGAAGGCGCCGCGCGCGCCGGTGGAAGAGGCGATGCCGGCTTCCGAGGTCGAGGCGGCGTCCGAGGCGGCCGCGGCGGCGGCGTTCGCGTCCGAAGCGTCGTCGGCGGCGGCGGCGTCGGCCGCGAGCGGCGTGCCGTTCGCCGCGCCGGGCGGCGCTTCAGCGGTCACGCCGGAGATGCCGCCGTTGTTGCCGTCGACGCCGCCGCTGTCTCCGCCCGCCGCGCAGCCGGGCAACGGCTTGCCGAACGACAACGCGCCGATGTCGCCGACGCCGACGCCCGATGCGCCGGCCGCGAGCGGAGCGGCCGGCGTCAATTAGCGGCGGAGAGCGGCGACGCGGCGTGACGGGCTGTTCGACTTCGCGCGCGTCGCGCATCGCGCCTTTCCGCTCGATACGGAAACCGCGTGGGGCGCGGGTGGGTCGTGAAGGGCGGTCGGGATAGGCTCGTGTGTCGCAGCCGTAGCCGTAGCCGTAGCCGCAGTCGCAGTCGCAGTCGCCAGTCGCCAGTCGTTGTAGCTGCGGCTGCCGCACTGTCGGGGCGCGCTGAACTTCGCCTTGCTTCCCGGCGTGCTCGGCCTCCGCTCCGGCGAGCCGCGCCGCCGTGTCGCGAAGCCGCGCGGCTATTTCGGCAACTGCTTCGGATCGTAGTGATTCCGCGCATTCCACAGCATCCATCCGTCGGTCTCGACGGTGTCGGCGGCGTCGACCTGCGCGCGGATCTCCGCCGCCTCGAAATCGCGGCGGTCGAACGCGTAGTCGCGGAACGCCTGCCGCCACGGCCGGAACCGCACGCCGGGCAGCCCGGTTCGCGAGCGCGCCTCGGCAAGCGAGCGGCGCACGATCTGCCCCGGATCGGCGGTCGGCTGCGTGCAGCCCGGCAATCCCCACGTGAAGCCGGACGGATAGAGCATCGGCGAGATGTAGTCGAGCGGGCCGCCGAGCGTTTCGATCTGCTGACCGATTGCGGTGTCGTCTTCGTTCCAGCAGACGTAGCCGAAGATGTCGGCGGCGACGAACACGTTGTACGGCGCGAGCCCCGGTCGTGCGCCGCTTGCAGGAAGCCCGTGATCGCCGCGGTGCGGTTCGCACGCGTGTTCGGCACGCCGAAGCGCAGCCCGCGCGCGTCCGGGAAGCGCACGTAGTCGAACTGGATTTCATCGAAGCCGAGCTTCGCCGCTTCTTCGGCGACATCGAGATTGTGCATCCACGCTTCGCGCAACGACGGATCGATCCAGCGCAGCTTTTCCCGGCGACAAACGATTCAACACACGCCGCGGCCGGCGCATTGGCGCACCGATGACGATTCGCACTCGCTTACGCCCATGCGCGATCGGCAGTGCCGGCATCACGCGGGACGGCTCCCGAAAAGCCTCACCTTTGGCGATACCGAACGCCGACGCGATGGCCGGCTCGTCGGTCGCATCGCGGTGCCGCCGCGCGGTTCGCGTCGAATCGGTTCTGATACGGCAAGCATGCTGCTATGGTTTGAGCATCGGCGGTTGATCGTAGTCAAGAACGCCAGCTTTGGCGGGACGGAGTCGCCCGATGCGAACGGCGCCGCCAGCGGCGAAGCGGGAGGGGAATGAAAGGCGCTGACGGTGCGCGGCGTGGCCGCCGTCGCGAATAGACGCGCGGCATCGACGCGCGGCGGACAGACGCCCGGCACGCATGCGCCGCCGGTTACGCGGCACACTGGTCATAGACGTTCTGCGGATGCCGCGCCTCGGCAAAGAAGAACCAGCGCTCCGCGACGAGCCCCGCGTACTGGATCGCGAATGCGCCGCACGCGAGCCTGAACGACGCGACGGCCGGCGCCGCGGCACCGCCGATCGCCAGCAGCGCAAACGGCACCGCAAATGCGCAGATCAGAAACGTCCACTTCATGCGCTGCAGCGTCAGCGGCGTCTTCCCGTGGAAGAACTCGCGCAGGTTGAACGCGCCGGCCGTGAAGCCGCGCGATCGCTGCACGACCCGCCGCGCGTGGATGCCGGTCGCGCTTTGCACCGTCGATCGCGGCCGCAGCCGCGCGTTGCGCACCAATGCCGCGATGCGCGTCGCGCAACCCGCAAGCGTCAGCGCGCACGCGCATCCGGCGAGCGCCGGCACGAGCGGCGGCGCGAACCACGCGGCGCCGGCGGTCGCGAGCGTGAAGCCGGACGCGCAGCCGAGCAGCGCGAAGTTGGTCATCGTCAGCGGCGTCGCCCATTCCTGAAGGAAGCGCAGACAGATGTAGATCATGCCGGTGCAGACGAACAGTACGCCGCTCGCGAGCGTCGCGAGCATGCCGAGCGCGAGCGAATACGGCAATGCGAGCGCGTGCGCGCCGCCGTAAGCCGTCGCGCACGCGAGAAACGCCGGCAGCGCGATGCATTCGCGCGCCAGCCATGACGTGCGCCACATCGCGACCGCGCGCCATGCGCGCTCCGGACGCCCGAGATGGAAGAACGACGCGAACAGGCCGAGCGAGCCGAGCAGCACGGCGAGCGCTGCGCCCGCGACGAAGAACGCCTGCGGCGGCGACGCGATCAGCCCGGGCCGCGCCGCGAGCTCGACGCCGAACAGCGCGATCACGAGCCCCTGGCTCGCGCCGCTCAGCGTCGTCAGGAATATGACCGAAAAAGCGGGTTTCATTCGTATTGCTCCGGATTCGATGTCGGTAGCGCCGGCGCGCGGCGCGTTCAGACGCGCTTCGCGAGCGCGGCGAGTTGCACTTGTGCGTGCGCCAGGTCGTCGCCGGCCGATGCGAGCGCCGGTTCCGCGCCGGCCGATCGGCACGAGCACGCGTCGCCGCTGCTGCAAGCCGTCGTCGTGCGTCGGGGCAGATAGTGATTCGCGGGCCGCGTTCCCCATTCCGGCATCAGCTGATAGCCGCCGCGCTCGCGAATCGCTTGCGATGCGACCGACTCCGGATCGTGAATGTCGCCGAAGAGGCGCGCCGAAGTCGGGCACGCGAGCACGCACGCGGGCTTGCGATCGCGCTCGGGCAGCGCGTCGTCATGAATGCGGTCCGCGCAGAGCGTGCATTTCGTCATCTCCTTGCGCGCCTCGTCGAGCTCGCGCGCGCCGTACGGACACGCCCACGCGCAGTACTTGCAGCCGATGCACTTGTCGTAATCGACGAGCACGAGCCCGTCCTCCTTGCGCTTGTAGCTCGCGCCCGTCGGGCATACGGGCACGCACGGCGGATCTTCGCAATGCAGGCACGACTTCGGGAAATGGATGGTGTCGGCGAGCGGGAATTCTCCCGCCTCGAACGTCTGCACGCGGTTGAAGAACGTGCCGGACGGATCGGCGTCGTAAGGCCGCGTATCCGACAGCGCGCCCGCCGAGCCCGACGTATTCCATTCCTTGCAGCTCGTCACGCACGCGTGGCATCCCACGCACACGTTCAGATCGATTACGAGCGCCATTTGCGTCATCGCATGCTCCTCGTCAACGGCGTTTCGCCGGATTGCGCAGCCGGGCGGCGAATTCGCCTCGGCCTGCGAAATAGCTCTGCACGATGCGCCGAACCGCGCCCGTCACGCCGGGCAGCGCCGGCATCGGCGCGAACTGCGGCAGCGTATGGTCGGCATCCGCTTCGGCCGGATAGATGCGCACGCGCACGTCGTACCACGCGGCCTGGCCGGTGATCGGATCGGAGTTCGAAATGCGCGGCGCGTGGGCGGTGTCGCCGGGCAGCTCGTCGGTGATCACGTGATTCAGCAGGAAGCCGTGCTGAGATTCGTTCGCGCTCGGCCCGAGATTCCACGCGCCCGCCGCCTTGCCGATCGCGTTCCAGGTCCACACGGTGCCCGGCTCGACGACCTCGCTGTAGCGCGCGCGGCAGCGCACCTTGCCCCATTGCGACTCGATGTAGATCCAGCCGCCGTCCGCGATCCCCGCATCGCGCGCGATCTTCGGGTTCACGAACAGATCGTTCTCCCCATGAATCTGCCGCAGCCACGCGTTCTGCGAATCCCACGAGTGGTACATCGCCATCGGCCGCTGCGTGACGGCGGCGAGCGGATAGCGCTGCAAATCGGTCGCACCGAGCTCGAGCGGCTCGTACCAGAACGGCAGCGGATCGAAATAGCGCGCGATGCGCGTGCGCAGATGATCGGGCGGCTGCCGGCCGCTCGTCTTGCCCTGCGCGGCGAGACGGAATCTCTGCATCACGTCCGAATACAGATGGATGACGATCGGCTCGCCGAACTTCCGGAAGCCTTGCTCGACCGCCCATTTCAGATACGGGCCGTTGCAGCCGCGCATGTATTGCCGCGCCGCCGGCAGCGTGTAGTGAAAGACACAGTCGTGCTTCGCGTATTCGTCCCATTGACGCGGATTCGGTTCGCCGACGAGCGCGTCGCCGCCGTCCTCGCCGCGCCAGCCCATCAGGAAGCCGACGCCCGAATCGGGTGCGGTCTGATAGTTGACGATGAAGTCCGGATAGTCGCGGAATCTGCGTGCGCCGTCCGGCGTCGTGAACGCCGGCAGCTTCAGCCGGCTCGCGAGCTCGATCAGCACGTCCTGGAACGGCTTGCATTCGCCGGTCGGCGGCACCACCGGTATGCGCACCGAATCCGCCGGTCCGTCGAATTCGGAGATCGGCCGGTCGAGCATCGACATCGCATCGTGCCGTTCGAGATACGTCGTGTCGGGCAGGATCAGATCGGCGAACGCGGTCATTTCGGACTGGAACGCGTCGCACACGACGATGAACGGAATCTTGTATTCGCCGTGCGCGTGCTTGTCCGCGAGCATCTTGCGGACCTCGACCGTGTTCATCGACGAATTCCACGCCATGTTGGCCATGAAGATCATCAGCGTGTCGATCGGATAGGGATCGCCGCGCCACGCGTTCGTGATCACGCTGTGCATCAGCCCGTGGACCGCGAGCGGGTATTCCCACGAAAACGCCTTGTCGATCCGCACCGGGCCGCCTTGCTCGTCGACGAACAGATCCTCGGGCGCGGCCGGCCAGCCGAGCGGGCCCGCCGCGAGCGGCGTGTCCGGGCGCACCGCGCCGGGGCCGCTCGGCGGCTTCGCCGAAGGCGGCACCGCGCGCGGATACGGCGATTTGTGGCGGAAGCCGCCTGGCCGGTCGATCGTCCCGAGCAGCGACATCAGCACCGCGAGCGCGCGGATCGACTGGAAGCCGTTCGAGTGCGCGGCGAGTCCGCGCATCGCATGGAACGCGATCGGATTGCCTGTGACGGTGTCGTGCGTTTCGCCCCAAGCGTCGGTCCAGCGGATCGGCAGCGTGATTTTGTGGTCGCGCGCGACATCGGCCATTTCGTGCGCGAGCCGGCGGATCGTGCCGGCCGATATGCCCGTGATCCGTTCGGCCCATTCCGGCGTGCATGCGGCGACGCGCTCGCGCAGCAGCGCGAACGACGGCGCGACGGGCGTGCCGTCGGCGAGCGTGTAGCGGCCGTCGAGCGCGGGCGTCGCGCCGCGCGTGTGATGCGGCACGGGCCGGCCGCCGCCGAGATCCCACCACAGGTGATCCTGCGGAAACAGCGGATTGCGCTCGGGCGTGGCCGCATCGCGCACGAAGAGCCCGAACGTATCGGCATCGGCGCGCATGTCGAGCAGCTCGGCCGCGTTCGTGTAGCGCGTGACGAAGTCGCGGTCGTAGCGGTCCGTCTCGATCAGCTCGCGAATCAGCGCCATGAACAGTGCGCCGTCGGTGCCGGGACGAATCGGCACCCATTCGTCGGCGATCGCCGCGTAGCCGGTGCGGATCGGATTGATCGCGACGAACCGGCCGCCCGCGCGCTTGAACTTCGAGATCGCGATTTTCAGCGGATTCGAATGATGGTCCTCGGCGGTGCCGATCATGAAAAACAGCTTCGCGCGATCGAGATCGGGGCCGCCGAATTCCCAGAACGATCCGCCGATCGTGTAGATCATGCCGGCCGCCATGTTCGCCGAGCAGAAGCCGCCGTGCGCCGCGTAATTGGGCGTGCCGTACTGCTTCGCGAAGAGGCCCGTCAGGGCCTGCATCTGGTCGCGGCCGGTGAAGAGCGCGAATCGCTTCGGATCGGTCGCGCGCAGATGCGCGAGCCGCCTTTCGAGCACGGCGAACGCGACGTCCCAAGACACCGGCTCGAACTGCGCGCTGCCGCGCTCGGCGCCCGCCTTGCGCATCAGCGGCTGCGTGAGCCGCGCGGGCGAGTACTGCTTCATGATCCCCGACGCGCCTTTCGCGCAGATCACGCCCTGGTTGAGCGGGTGATCGGGGTTGCCGTCGATATAGCGGACTTCACCGTTTCGCAGATGCACGCGGATTCCGCAGCGGCACGCGCACATGTAGCAGGTCGTCGTCTTGACTTCGAGTGGCTCGTCTCCGGCTCGCACACGATCGTCCATGTTCGCTCTTTGTCGAAGATCCCGTTGAAGCGAGCGCGACGGATGTCGGCTCGCGCTTTGCATGCTAGGTGTGGCGCTCTGGTATGACAAATCGCGATTTCAAACTGAAGTCATCGGCGAGGCTGATGGATCGTCGATTTGCGACGGACGTGCGGACGCGCGCGATGCGACCGGCTTCCGTCGATTGCGGTGCGGCCCGTTTTCACGATACGTGCAAATGAACAGACTTCGGCCATGTCATATCGAGGCCCCGCGCGCGCTCGTGCGCGGCGACGGCGCTTGCGGTGCCGGGCGCGATGCCGAGCCTCGCGGCGCAACGGTAGCGCGCCGACGGCGGTTCTTCCGACCGGCGAGCCGGTCGCGGCTGCTGCGAGGAGCGGCGCATGCGCGCCGCGGAATTTCGCTCGGCGCATCGTCGAATCGAGTCGCGAACGAAATCGATAGAGGCAAAACGTCGACACGCGCGCCGATTGGCGCCGGGTGCATCCGGCGCGCGGCGAGCGTGGCCGCCGATTGACACACGTCAATGTCGGACGGACCTGCGTCGCTACGCTGAAAACCAGCGGTATTGATTCGACCGGCATCAGGTCATTGAGGGGCGTCCGGTGTGTGCAGGACGTCGTCTGCGGTGTCGGCTGCGCATTGTGCGCGGCTGCGAATTCCAGGAGAGAGCAATGAGCAATTTGACGCGTTACGACCCGTTTTCGCTGGAACCGATGTCCGATTTGTTCCAGGGCTTGTTCCGTCCGCTGCGCGGCATGATTGACGTCGAAGAAGAGAAGCTCGCATCGATGAAGATCGACGTGACCGAAAACGACCAGTCCTACCTTGTCAAAGCCGAGCTGCCGGGCGTCGACAAGAACGATATCAACGTGCAGATCGAAGGCAACGCCGTGTCGATCAACGCGAAGGTCGAGCGGAACAAGGAGCTGAAGGAAGGCGAGCGCGTGATTCGGCGCGAACGCTATTCTGGCGAGTTCAGCCGGTCCTTCTCGCTCGCGAGCGAAATCGACCGCGACGCCGCGACCGCGCAGTATCAGGACGGCGTGCTGTCGCTGACGCTGCCGAAGAAGGCGACGGCGGAAAAGAAGAAGCTGACGATAAGCTGAATGCGCGTGCGCGCCGCGGTTCACGCGGCGCTTCGCGTTGCTTTGCGATGCAGGCCGGCGAGCCTTCGGCGGTGCGTCGGCGGTTCTTTTGTCTTGCCTGATGTGACGACGCGGCGCTCGTCGCGCGCCGTGCCGCGCCGCGTTTCTTGCGCCGCGCGCCGTGCAAAGCGCGGCGGTGTTACGTGCGACACGGTGCTCGTTGCGTACGACGCGTCGTACGCAACACGGCACGTACGACGCGCGATACGTCGGTCGCGACGCGCGATACACGGCGACCGCGCACAGCGATCCCGCCCGCATCGGCGCAGCGGGATCGCGCGACGTTCAGGCGTGCGCGCCGCCCGCGTGCGCGACCGGCCTGCCGACCGTCTGCGCGAGGATCGGCAATTCGTCTTCGTTCAGGCTGAGCGCGTCGGAGAGCAGCCGATGGTTGATCCAGCCGCGCACGACGCAGCCGAGTCCCGCCGACGCGCAATACAGCGCGACGTTCTGCGCGATCGCGCCCGCCGCCACCGCGGAGAACGTCTCGCGCAGCGGTTTCGGCATCGACAGCAGCCGCGACGATCGCACGACGTAGACGAGGTCGAGCGGCGCGGCGCCGACGAAGTCCTGATAGCCGGTCAGGTTGCGCGCGTCGATCGAGCGCTTCAGCAGCAGCCGGTGCAGCACTGGATCGTAGCGGTAGACGCCGTCGGGCAGCGCGACGTAGATGTCGATCTCGTTGAGCGCGTGCGCGGACGGCGCGGTGCGGCCGCCCGTCGCCGGACGGTTGACGCCGCCGGCCGCCCACAGCAGTTCGCCGAGCGTCGTCGGCGCGAGCGTCGCGGACGAGAATTCGCGCGTGCTCGCCCGCAGTGACAGCGCGGCCATCAGCGGCAGGCCCGCGCCGAGATCGGGCTGCGGCAGATCGATGATCGCGGGCGCCTCCTCTTCCGCGGGCGCGGGCAATGCCACGGCGATCGGTTGATAGGTCAGCAGTTCGGGGTCGCTCATGTCCGTCTCCAAGACAGTGGAAAACCGCGCCGCACCCGTTCGCGAGTGCGTTCGCTCATCAACGATAGCGAGTGTGTCGCACGTCGAACTGATCCCGATCAAGCGTCGCACGCCGGCGCGCGCATGCCGGCGAAGTTGACGTGCGTCAGAAGGGAAGACGGACGCGCGTGCGACGCTATGTTGCACATTTGTGCGGACGCTGCGTCCCGTCGTGCGCTGCGTTGCCGGAAGGCCGGCGGCCGCGCGCTGCGGCGCGCGCATCCCATCATGCATACGAACGGAGGTCAATCGTGAATGCCGCCGAGATCTGCACCCGCGCCGTCGCCGTGTGTCGCCGCACCGACACCGTGCTCGACGCCGCGCACCTGATGCGCGACCGCCACGTCGGCGACCTGATCGTCGTCGACGACGCGGGCCGCGCGCAAGAGCCGGTCGGCATGCTGACCGACCGCGACATCGTGCTGTCGCTGATCGCGAAGGAGGTCGATCCTGCCGCGCTGTTCGTCGGCGAGATCATGTCCGCGCCGGTGGCCGTCGTTCACGAGCAGGACAGCTTATGGGCGATCGCGCATCGGATGCGGCTGACGGGCGCGCGTCGAATGCCGGTCGTGAACGCCGAGGGCGCGCTCGTCGGGATGGTGTCCCTGGACGACGTGTTGGCGTGCGCGGCGTCGCTGTTCGACGAGATCGCGTCGGTTTCGCGGCGGCAGATTCACTTCGAGGAGAAGGCGCGAAGCTGACGTGCGCTCGCGCGCAGCGTGTGGTGTGCGGCGTCGCGGCTGCGGGTTCGCGCTATCGGTCTCACGCCATCGATTGTGTGCAGGCGGCACTGGGCCGTCGTGCCTTTGTGCCGTTGTTCTTTTGTCCCGTCGAGTTGGCGAGCCGCGTTCGTGCAATCGGTTTCATGTCCGTGGCCCACGGCGGCACGTTGCCGATCGATCCGGCCTTCCGCGTGCGATTGTTGCCATGCGCTTCTCGTCGCGCCGCGCGGCCGCATCGCGGTTGAAGTGCTAACGCCGCGCCCGCCGCGCGGCCGCCGTCTCCTTGCGCGCCTGTGCGAAGTGCAAGACCGCATCCGTCACGGTCGGAAAGAAGTGATCGGCGCCGATTTTGTCGAAGAGCCCGTACGCGCGCAGCCGATCCTTGACCGGTCCCTTCATCTCCGCGAAATACAGCGTGATCCGCCGCGCGGCGAGTTCGTCGCGCAGTGTCGCGAGCATGTCGGCGGCGGTGACGTCGACGTCCGTGATCGGCTCGGCCGCGATCACGACGCAGCGCACCGGCGCGTCGGCGTCGGCGATCGCATCGTGCACGTGATCGCGAAAGATCGTCGCATTCGCATGAAACAGCGGTGCGTCCCAGCGGAACGCGACGAGACCGGGCATCCGCCGCGCGTCCGGATGTCGCGATACGTCGTGATAGCCGTGCACGCCTTCGACGCGGCCAAGCACCGTATCGTATGGATGCCACGCGCGCCAGACGAACGACAGCAGCGACAGCCCGACCGCGAGCAGGATGCCCGGCACGACGCCGAGCAGCACGACGCCCGCGAAGCACAGGATCGACACCGCGCATTCGCCGCGGCGCATATAGAAGAGGCGAACGACCGCGCGCACGTCGACGAGGCCGCTCGCCGAATAGATGACGACCGCCGCGAGCGCTGCGAGCGGCACGCGGGCGAGCAGTGTCGGCGCGACGAGCAGCAGCGCGATGCAGCCTGCTGCGACGACGCTCGTCAACTGCGTGCGCGCGCCGGCCGCGAGCGCGACGGGCGTGCGCGACGAACTGCTGCTGACCGCGCAGCCGCGCAGCGTGCCGGCGAGCAGGTTCGCCGCGCCGAGCGCGATCAGTTCCTGATTGCGGTCGGTTTCGCGGCCGTCGTCCCGCGCGAACACGCGCGACAGCACGCTGATGTCGGCGACCGACACCATGGCGATCGCGAGCGCGCCGGCGATGAGCCGGCTCGCGTCGCCGAGCGATATGGCCGGGAGGCCGGGCAGCGGCATGCTGCCGGCGAGCGGGCCGACGAGTGCGACATGCGCGTTCGCGACATGCGCGTTCGCGACATGCGCGTTCGCGACATGCGCGTTTGCGACATGCGCGTCCGGCACCGTGTCGAGCCACGCGGCGGCAATCGACGCGGCGGCCACCGCGATCAGAATGCCGGGCCACGCCGGCGCAGCGCGCCGCAGCAGCATGATGCCGGCGAGACAGCCGGCGCCGAGCGCAAGCGATGCGGCGTCGATCCGGCCTTGCGCGACGGTCGCGGCGACGCTCGCCACTTCGTCGACGAACGTGCCGCCGCGCGGCGCGGCGCCGAACAGGCTCGGAAGCTGGCTCGCGATCAGCGTCAGCGCGAGGCCGTTCAGATAGCCGTACTGAATCGGTTTGGACAACAGATCGGTGACGAAGCCGAGCTTCAGCAGGCCGGCGAGCACGCAGAAACCGCCCGACATTAGCGCGAGCGCGGCCGACAGCGCGATCGCATGCGCGGGATCGCCATGTGCGAGCGGCGCGATCGCACCGGCGATCAGCGCGGCGAGTGCGGAATCGGGGCCGAGCACGAGGATCCGGCTCGGCCCGAAGATCGCGTAACCGACGAGCGCGGCGATCGTCGCGTTCAATCCGGCGATGACGGGCAGGCCGGCCGCCTGCGCGTAGCTCATGCCGACCGGCACGAGCACCGCGGTCAGCGCGACGCCCGCGAACAGGTCGCGCGCGAGCCACGCGCGCTGGTACGTGCGCAGCGTCGCAACGCCCGGCAGCCACCGGCGCCACGCCGCGCCGTCGTCGCCGCCGCCGCCGCCGCCGCCGCCGCCGCCGCCGCGCCGCGCGGCGTTCCGGTCGCGCGCGGCGCGTTCCCGCTCGATCAAGACACGACGTCCATCAGCGGACGCCGCGGCGCATGCGGAACGACCGGGCCGCGTCCGATGCGCAGCAGCAGTTGCGGATGGGCATCGACGTGCAGCAGCGGGCGCAGTCTTTCGCGCAGCATGTCGATTTCGATCGGCTGATTCAGATACGACGCGGTCAGCCCCGCGGCCGTCGCGACGAGCAGCACGCGCTCGAGCGCCTGGCCCGTCGCGACCCATGCGTCGCGATCGTCGCTTGCGGTCGAGATGCCGACGACGAGCGGCGAGCCGTCGACGAGCTTGTGATGCATCGCCGCCATTCCGCCGCCGAGATCGAACGTGCGGATCACCGACGCGACGACGGGCGTCGCGAAGTCGAGCAGCGCGGGCACGCCGGCCGCGAACGCCGGCATTCCGTCGTCGCGGCGGCGCGGATGCACCCAATTCGCGAGCTCGCGCCGAAAGCGCAGATCGGCGAACTGGAGGTGGTCGGCTTCGGCGATCAGTTCGGCGATCTCCTCGCGCGCGGCGGGTGCGTCGACGCAGGCGATCTCGGCGCCTTCGGCCGCGCCGGCATCGACGAGCGCGCGCTGGATCTCGCACGAAACCGCTTCGTCCGCGAACGGTGCGCGGGTCGTCACGCGCTCGACGATCGCGTCGAACAGCGGCACGAGGCTTTCGTCGTGATAGCCGCGGGGATCGAGCCGCACGAGCGCAATCACGTCGGGATCCGAGCTCGACGGGAACATGTCGATCGAATACGCGAACCCGAAATGGCTCAGCGCGACGCGCAGATTGAAGAGCGCCGCGCCGCAACTGACGAGCAGCTCGCGGTCGTATGGGTCGACGACGGGCAGCGCGCGCAGCCGGTCCGCGCACAGCATCACCGACGCGTCGCCGAGGATGAAGCGCCACGGCTGCGTGTTGTGGCTCGACGGCGCGAGGATCGCGTAGCGGATCGCGAGGCGAAGCTGGTCCTCGACGCTCGCCGACGGATCGAACGGGGGGATGTCGTCATGCGGCGGCGTCTGGAGCTTGGGCGTTTCCATGTTGCTGTTCTCCTGTCGGGAGGCGCGGTCGTGCGCGGGCGGATGTGACGCGCCGGAGTTCGAGGGCGGTGCGGACTGCGTAGGATCGATTCCAGTCTATGGAGCGGCTGCCGGGCGGGGCTTGACCCAGATCAACGGCGGATGGGCGGGGGGCGAGCGGGTATTCCGTTGTAGGGCTAGCGGACGCGTGTCTTTCTGTCCGAATGGACGCCCGTTGCAATCGGAGGACCGGTGCGCTCGCCTCTCATCGAGACCTGTCTGTTTTAATCGAAGTGATAAATATAGAAAGCGCGCCTGTAATGCTTCATATGTGATTGAGGGATTCAATCGAACTTTGATGGGGAGTCAGGTATTTCGGTTGATATGACTCGATATTTCAATTATCTTGCGGCGCACGTATTTCATTTTAGACCATCGAGGTGCGGGCGTGAAGCTTGTCCCGTTTGTCGTTCTCGTTTGTTTTATTCTGTTTAATTAATATATAAATAATAGCGGAAATAAATTTTTCTGGATATTAGATGGAAGAGAAAAAATTCTAGCATTCAGAATCGCGTGATGCAAGTTTCCAGAAAGAGAAGGTCGCTAATACGCACTTCAATTGCATTCCCGGCGGCGATGCTGCTGCCTTCGGTTTGGAGCTGGGCGCAGACGAGAGGACATGGACCAGCCGACGAACTCCCTATGATTTCCGTTACCGCGCCTCGTGAAACCAGTCTGCCGATTCCTTCGGTTGGAGGGCCAGTGGGCGGATATAGTTGGACGACTGGATTCGACAATATACGAGGTGGAATATATCAAATCGGAAAATTCAATCTGGTCAATGGCAGGAAAATTCTATCTGCAGCTGAAGCTGGAAAGTCGCTCGACGTGCTCTCCGAATTTGCGTATGGAATAGAGCTGGCGAGTAATAATCTAGTCAAGGCACAAATTGCAACCTATGGAATTTTTACTCAATGGTTGGCGAACAATGGGTGGCAGGGTGTCGTCGGTGCCGATCAGTATGGACTGTCAAATACACAGCTGAGTGGCTTGACGACAGCGTTCGGTTTGTTCAGTGATTATTATTTTAGCCACCTGCCTGCGCCGCCTATTTCAGAATTCAAATTTTACGCTACACCATTCTTTACTCTCGCCGCCTATGATTATTGGATTCGCGGAAACGGATCTCCCCGGGTGGTCGATCTCAAATCTTTACGGTTGGGCATCGGGGCCAACGAGATTGGCCCCATTCGATCCATTATCGTCAATGATGGCATGGGACCTGGTGCTTATCCCATCGATGCTGAGTTCAGTACGAATCTGCTGAGCGATAAAGAATATATCGTCGGTTCCGCGCTTGGTCGAGTGAGCGGGCATGTCGTTGGTCAGCTCGTTTTGACGGCTGATGGAGATTTTCCATTTGCCGGGGAGTATACGTTGAATCCGGATAAATTCGCTTTTGATGCATCGAACTCAAGGCCGTATATACAGGAGGTGTTGACTACCTTGGTCAGAAAGATGGGTGAAATAACTGGTCATGCAGATTTCATGATTTATTTTAAAGGGTCTCAACCTTTGAATGTTTCGGGGGCTCGTCGGAACATTAAAGCCATGGATGAACACGGGGTGGTTCGCCGGCCGTCCATGGGAGGGTTGCCCAGTCTTGGGATGCGGGACATAGTAAATGGAAATGTTTCCGGGATATAGGTAATGGGCGTTGACATATTCTATCGGGGGTATTCTGTTTAAAATTGTAAAGATGCTCTCGATTGAACGCATCGCTGACTGGATGTGTGTAGTGGCGTGATATTTGAATTATGTTATGGTGGGTGAATTGTTTTAATGAGTGGTAAATTTAATTGGATTTAAATCGATCTCGGAAGGCAGGGGTGGTGATGGGCTCCGCTGTTACTCTTGTTCTGGCGATTGTCGGGTTGGTGATTGCCATGATGTACGTGAGAGTCTATGACGGAGGCGATGGAATTTGCCCCGATATGACGCGACAGGAGATTAAATCTAAAATCGTGAAGTTCGCATATCGAAATAACAAGAATCCAAAAATTGACTTCGATGAAGATTTTTCATATCTGAGCGATGTCGCGAAATGGAGGGTTCCATACAGGGTCAACGGGCACCGGTACGTTGCCAAGATGACCTGCAAAGGTTGGATCGTGGACAACGTCGGCCCGTTTGACTGAGCTGTTGGGCAAGCGTCCGCATCGCACTAGATCGATTCGGCCGAATGCGCTGTATCGCTGTGGCGCGCTTGGTCAGATCGCACGATCCAGTACGACGCATTGCCAATGTGAAATGGGCTGCCGCGGCAGTGCAATTGATCAGACCCAGGCGGTTTATTCGATAGTGGCGAGCGTCTCCGACGCAGGGCCTTTTCGACATCAACTCGTTGTCGCGGCATCAATTGAGGCCGTATCGAGCACGTCGAGCACCGCCCGCCAATACCCGGTCGACCGAATCGTCTCCAGCGGCACATCGGTATCGAAGCCGATCGTGCGCGCGCGCTCGTCGGCGTCGAGCGGATCGGCCGTCGCGAGCTGCGTCGCGAGCACAGCCGCGCCCGCGTCGGAACGATCGCTTTGCGCGGCGGCGCGCGCATCGACGCGCCGTTCGAGACACGCGCGGCTCGCGCGGAAATCGAGAATGAAGACGGGCACCTGCTGCTCCCGCGCGAGCGCGACGAAGCTCGCGCGGCGCGCGCGGGCGAGAAACGTCGCATCGACGAGCGCCGTGTAGCCGGCGCGCAGCACGTCGCGCGCGAGCGCGCGCAGGCGTTCGTATTGCGCGTCGATCTGCTGCGGCGTGTACGCGCTCGCGGGCAGCGGCCGCGCGTCGACCGCCGTGAACGGCCGCGCGCGCTTGCGCTCGCTGTCGCTCGACAGCCGGATCGCGCCCGAGACGTCGGCGAGCGCGCGGCTCGCGACCGACTTGCCCGAGCCCGAATAACCGTGGCACAGCAGCAGGCACGGGCGGCGCGCGCGAGCCGCGTGCGCGGCGACGTCGATGTACGTGCGCGCCCGTTCGAGGTGCGCGTTGCGCGCCGTATGGTCGCTGCCCGCGCGCATCGTCGCGACGAGCGTCCGCACGAGCGCGCGATACGCGACATACAGCGGCAGCGCGGCGAGACCCGCGAAGTCGCCCGTCTCGTCGAGCCAGCGGTTCAGCAGCCGGTGCGCGAGATCGGCGCGATCGTGTGCGCGCAGATCCATCAGCAGAAACGACAAATCGTTGATCACGTCGATCCAGCGCAGCGCGTCGTCGAAATCGATGCAGTCGAACATCAGCGCGTCGCGACCGCGCTTCACGACGTTGTTCAGATGCAAGTCGCCGTGGCACGCGCGGACGTAGCCGTCGGCTCGCCGCGCGTCGAGATGCGGGGCGAGTTCGTCGCAGCGCCGCCCGCACCACGCGCGCAGCGCCGCCGGCAACGCCGCGCCGAGCGCGCGTTCGAGCGGCGCGAACACGTCGTCGATCTGCTTGCGTAGCTCGCGTGCGCTGCCGTACGCGTGTCGCGGGACGTCGCGCGGCGCGTGCAGGTGGTACGCGGCGAGGCGCGTCGCGGCGGCGTCGATGTCCGCCGCGCCGAGTTCGCCGTGCGCGAGCCGTTGCGAGAACAGCATCCGCTCGTCGAAGCGGCGCATCTTGACGACATGATCGACGGCGACGCCCGCGCTGCCGACGCGAAGGCCGCGCGCGCGCCGCACGATCGGATGGACCGCGACATAGATCGGCGCGGCGAGCGGGCGGTTCAGCGCGAGTTCGGCTTCGCACGCGCGGCGGCGCGCGGCGAGGTCGCTGAAATTCGCGAAGCCGAAGTCGAACGGCTGCAGGCGCTTGTATGCGAAACGTCCGACGAGATAGACGACGGAGATGTGCGTTTCGATGCGCACGATGCGACCGGCCGGATGCGGATACGTCGACGCGCGGCGCAGCGTCGCGTCGACTTCGCGCGACAGGCGGCGGGCCGCGCGCTCGCGCACCGCGCGCCGCTGCGGGCCGTTGCCGCGGATGGCGGTAGCGCGCGCGAGGAGGCGCGTGCCGCGCGATTCGTCGGCGGATTTCGCGAGCTTCGACGGGCGCGAACGGCGCATCTGTCACCTCCGGGGATCGTGGCCGCGCGGGATGCGGGCGCCGTCGGCCGTGCGGCTGCCGACGGCCGTCGAGGCCGCCGCGCCGCGGATGCGCCCGCTGTCATTCGACCCGATTGAGGCAGGCGTCGGCTTGACGTGGGTCAAGCAAGCGGGCGTGGGGGCGGCCGTTCGAGGCTTGTGTCGGCGGGGGCGACCATGGCGGGCATGCGTCTGTCGTGCGGCGCTCGACGTTGGACGGCGCTTGCGTGGCTTCGTTGCGCGATGTGCGATGAGTCCGGCGATGCGGGACGGGATAGGGCGTTGTTTGCGTGAAAGCGTGCTCGCCGGCCGCCCGGCTTGAGCGGTCGCATGCTTGGACTCGCCGGGCGGCCGGCGGCGCGCCGACGATTTACGCCGACGATTCGCGAAGACCGATCGCGCAACCCAGTCGTTCACCGCGCCACGCGCCATTTCACCCAACCTTCCAAGCGCAAAGCGACCCCGCCCCTAAGCGCCTTCTTCGCAGCTTCCCCCCGCCTCGCGCGCCACATCCGCCCGCCGGATCGCGACGCTCTTCAGCTTCGCGCGCCACGCGCCGAACAGCAGCGCATTGATCTCTTCGAGCGAGTAATGACCCGCGAGCGTCAGCGTATTCGCGACCCCCGCGTCGACATACGGCTGCAGCGCCGCGCGCATCGCGAGGCGGTCGCTCGGCGCGATGTCGGCGTCGGTCGCGAAATAGTCGGGCAGCGCGACACGCTCGCCGCGCAGCGACCGGAACAGCCGATGCGCGTGGTTCTCCGCACGCATCCCAGGCGCGCCTGTCGCGCCAGGGCTTGCGCGCACCGTCCGGTGCTCGATCCACGCGCGCGCGGGCTCGATGCCGGGCGAGCAGTTGTCGCCGAACGCGAGGCTCACGCCGACGGCGGGCGCGAACGACGTCAGATGGCTGTTGCGCAACCCGTCGCGCTCGATCGCGTGGCAGACCGCGTGCGGCAGCGGCGGCCCCGCGTGCAGCGCGTCGAGATGCGCATGCCGGTCGCACAACGGAAACGCGCCGCGCTCGGCGGCGAGCTCGGCCGACGCCGCATACGCGTGATTGCGCAGATCGGACGCGATGTAGCGCGTCATCTCGCGCGCGGCCGGCGAGTCGTAGCGCAGCCGCATCATCGCGAGCATGTCGGCGAGCCCCGTCACGCCGACGCCGATCCGCCGCTTCTGATACGACTCGCGCGCGTGCGCGGCGAGTGGCCAGCGCGTGACGTCGAGCGCGTTGTCGAGGAAGCGCACTTCGATGCGCACGGCCGCGTCGAACGCGGCGAAGTCGAAGCGCGGCTCGCCGCCGGCGCCGAACGGATTGCGCACGAACCGCGACAGGTCGACCGCGCCTAGCATGCAGCTACCGTACGGCGGCAGCGGCTGCGCGCCGCACGGGCTCGTCGCGTCGATCCGCTCGCGGCCGCGCAGCGGGTCGGCCGCGTCGATCGAGTCGGCGAACACGAGGCCGGGCCCTTCGCCGTCGCGTGTCGTGGCGACGATCTCGCGCCACAGATGGCGCGCGGGCGTCGTCGCATACGTCCACGCGCCGTCGGCCGCGGGCAGCGCGCCGCTCGCCGCGTCGTGCGGCGGCGCCGCATGCCGCAGCGTCCACGGCAGATCCTGCTCGACCGCCTGCATGAACGCATCGGTGACGGCCACCGCGAGCTCGAGCGTCTCCCAGCGCGCGCGCCCGCGCTTCGCGGCGACGAATGCAAGCAGATCCGGATGGTCGCAGCGCAGCACCGCGAGCTGCGCGCGGCGGCGTTCGTCGCGCTCGCCCGCTTGCGCGCCGATGCGATCGAACCGGTCCAACGCCGCGCACACGCCGGGCGATGCCGACTGGTCGGCTTCGGGCCGCGCACGCGCGGGCGGGGTCTCCGAGAAGTCGTAGCCGACGTCGCCGCCCATCGCGAGCGTCAGGCGCGCTTCGTCGATCGCGTGGTCGAGGTTGGGATGAAAGCGCGTAAGCGCGGCGGGCGCGCGGATCGGATGGACAAAGCAGCTCGCCATCGTCTGATCCTGCGCCGCGCCCGCGCGCGCCATGATGCGGCCCGCGCCGAGCGCGCCGTTCAGCAGGTTCCGGTAGAAGCGCCGCGCAGCGCCCGAGCGCGTCGCGACCGGTTCCACGAGCGCGAGCGCGCGCGCGACCCGCGCGCATGCCTGAGCGCGTGACGTCTCGTCCGGTAGTGCATAGCGGTCGGCGAATACGGCGTCGCAGATCGGTTGGTCGTCCATGTTGCCGATCATGCGGACGAACGAATCGGCGTGGCGAGCGATGCGCGTCCGTTTTTTGATCGTCCGCAAGCGGCGTGCGCGCGGGCCGCGCATGGCGGCTCAAAGCGCGGTGCGGCGCGGAGGTCTCGCGTGCTGCGCTTCGGCGCGCGTCCAGAACGCCTCGAGCGCCGGGTAGATCGATTGCCGCCAGTGCGGGCCGAGGAAGAGGTCGTAGTGATCGCAGTCCGGCGCGGTGATTCGTTCGCGCGCAGCGTCGGGCAGCGCGTCGCACAATTGATGCGCGGCATGCGTCTGGCCGGCGCCGGAAATGTCGTCGCGGCCGCCTTCGATCGTGCAGAGCGCGGTGCGCGTAAGCCGTTGCGGCGCGACGCGGCGGCGGCCGATCGACCAGCGGCCGTCCGCTAGCAGGCGCTCGTGAAAGATCACGCGGATCGTGTCGAGGAAATAGCGCTCGGTCATGTCGAGCACCGCGCCGTATTCGTTCATCTCGCGCAGGCAGCGCGCAGCGCCGACGAAGTCGCCCGTCATCCACGCAGCCCAGTAGCGGCTTTCGAGCGCGACGCGCCGCTGCGGATGCGCGACCACGATCGCCGCGTGCTGGACGAAGCCGGGATAGACGCGCCGTCCGGCGCCCGCATACGGCGGCGGCACGACGTCGATCGCCGCGCGGCGGAACCAGTCGAGATCGTGTTCGAGCGCGAAGCGGTCGACGAGCGTCGGGTGTGCGCGCGTGTCGATCGGGCCGCCCAGCAGCGCGACGCTCGCGACGTGGACGCCGCGTGCGGCGAGCAGCGCAGCGGCCGCGAGCGCGGGTACCGTCGCTTGACAGACCGCCATCACGTGCAGCCCGTTCGCATTCGCGCCGGCGATGAAGCGCTCGAGCGTGCGCACGTAGTCGTCGAGGCCGAATGCGCCGGCATCGGGCGGGACGTCGCGTGCGTTGCGCCAATCGGTTACGTAGACGTCGCGCGTCGCGAGCAGCGTCTCGACGGTTTCGCGCAGCATCACCGCGTGGTGCCCGGCGAGCGGCGTGCATAGAAAGACCGCGGGGCGTGCGGCCGCGTCGCCGTCGAGCCGGCGCGCGAACTTGCGCAGCGCGCAGAACGGCGTGTCGTCGACGATGCGCTCGTCGATCGCGACGGCCGCGCCGTCGATCACGACCGCCGCGATCGCGAACGGCGGCGGCATGGGGACCGCGTCGGCCGCGCGCGTCATCGGGCCCCACGTGGGCCAGCCGGCCGGGCGCGCGGTCGCGTCCGCGCGCTGCGCGGCGCCCGTCCACGGCTGACACGCCCGGACGAATTCACGTTGCGCTTCAAGCCACGCGTACAGCATCGAATCTCCTTACCGGCGTTGCGGGAACGGGTTGCCGAAGTCGCGGCGCGCACAAGTCGCGAGAGGCGGGATGCGCGGCTGCGGCCGACCAGCGCACGGGGCCGGCGGCAGGCGGCGGACGGCGGACGGTCGGCAGGCGCTCCAGGCACTGAAGCGGGCGCCGCTGCGAAGCTTGCTGTCGACGGCGGCCATGCGCGATCCGTTTGCTGCAGCGCAACGAAGCCGCATCCATCGCGCATCGGATTGGGACAGAATAGGCCGGCGGACGCCTCATCGCCAGATTAAAAGCCGCATTTGCAGTGCTTTTGACGATCGTCAAGCAGGTGGCGAATGGAAGCGGGCGGCGGTCGATCGTGCGGCGCCGGGGCGACATCGTGACGACGGGGGCGCGCATCGGTTCCGAGCGATCGCGGCCGCCGTTGCGGCGCGGCGTTGCGCGGTGCAATCGCTCGACGGCGAAACGCGTCGTTGCGCAATCGTCCGACGCAAGACGTTGCGGCGGCCCGAGCGTGGTGGCATCGTGATGCTTCGGCGTTTCGGCGTTTCGGCGTTTCGGCGTTTCGGCGTTTCGCCGCACCGCCGCACCGCCGCACCGCCGCACCGCCGCACCGTTGCGGCGGCGCGCGCCGATTGACTCAGGTCAACGGCGGCCGGCCGGCGTGGCATACGCTACGCGACATTCGGCCGGCGGCCGAGTTGCGTCGTAGCGAATCGCGTGAAAACGGAAACGGATCGCTGTCGCCTGAGCGTCGGCGCGACCGCTTGCCGGGCGCAACACAGGCAACACAGGCAACACACGCAACACACGCAACACACGCGACGCAAGCAACAAACGAAGCAGCGCGCATCGCTCCACCGCCACGGCGGCGTGGACCCGATGCGGCAAACGCAGAAATCGGAGGATGGGATGGCAGCGTTCGACGAGCATCAACTCCAGGTTCTGAGCGATCTGTTGAACGCGTGCAAGCAGGCGCTGCAGGCGGACGTGCGCACGTGCGAGCAGCATCGCGCCGACGAGCCGTACGCGAATCTCGCGGGCCAGGCGCCCGACGAAGGCGACGAGGCGAACGCGGATCTGTTCGTCGACGTCGACCACGCGCTGATCGGCATGAAGCTCGCCGAGTTGCGCGACGTCGACGCCGCGCTGCAGCGGATCGCGCGGCGCAGCTACGGCTCCTGCGCGGACTGCGGGCAGCCGATCGAATACGAGCGTCTGCTCGCGCGCCCGACCGCGTTGCGCTGCGCGTCATGCCAGCACGCCCACGAGCGGCAATTCGCGACGCAGCCGAGGTCGTCGCTGTGAGCGGCGCGGTCCGGCCGCGTGCCGCGCTCGCCGCGCGCTTCTCCACGACGGGAGGCGTCGATGCGTGACGTCGACTATCTGCTCGTCGGCGGCGGAATCGCAAGCGTCACCGCCGCGCGGTTGCTGCGCGGCGAGGACGCGTCGGCGAGCATCGCGATCCTGTGCGGCGAACCCGTCCTGCCGTATCAGCGCCCGCCGCTCAGCCAGGAATTCCTGATCGGCGCCGAGCAGGCCGCGACCATCACGCTGCACGACGCGGTGTTCTATGCGTCGCAGTGCATCGATATCGTGCTCGGCGCGCGCGCCGAGCGTCTCGATCTCGCGAAACGGATCGTGCGTGCGTCGAACGGCGCCGCGTTTCGCTATCGCAAGCTGCTGATCGCGACGGGCGCGACCGCGAAGATGCCCGCGCTGCCCGGCGTCGAGCTCGATGGTGTGCACGTGCTGCACACGATCGCGCAAGCGGAGACGCTGAAGGACGCGGCTGCGCACGCACGCCGCGCGACAGTGCTGGGCGGCGGCTTTCTCGGCGTCGAGATCGCCGCGACGTTGCAGACGCTCGGCTTGCAGGTGACGCTTGTCGAGCACGAACCGGAACTGATGCCGACGCTGCGCGCGCCGGCGCTCGCGAGCCATTTCGACGCGCTGTGCAAGGCGCGCGGCATCGACGTGCTGACGCGCCGCGAGGTGCGCCGCGTGCTCGGCGCGCAGCGCGTCGAGGCGGTCGAGACAAGCGACGGTGAGACGCGGCTGTGCGATCTGTTCGTCGCGGCGGTCGGCGTGACGCCGAACTGCGGCTGGCTCGAAGGCAGCGGCCTCGCGCTCGGCGACGGGGTCGAAGTCGACGCGTTCTTGCAGACGACCGATCCGAACGTGTTCGCGGCCGGCGACGTCGCGCATTTCGACGATCCGATCTTCGGCGTGCGGCGGCGGATCGAGCACTGGGACAACGCGATGCGGCAGGGCAAGATCGTCGCGCGCAACATGCTCGGCCACCGGCTGCCGTATCGCGACGTATCGATTTTCTACGGCAGCGTATTCGGGCTGTCGTACAACCTGCTCGGCTATCAGGCCGGCGTGACCGAGACGATCGAGCGCGGCTCGTTCGACGATCGCTCGTACGCGCTTCTCTATCTCGCCGACGACGTGCTGCGCGCCGCGTTCACGATCGACCGGCCGGCCGCCGAGATCGCCGCGCTGAACGACGCGATCAGGCTGCGCGTGAACGTCGCCGCGCAGAAGGCGAAATTGAGCGATCCGAACTTTCCGCTCGACAAGCTGCCGGTGCAGACGATGCTGATCCTGCAAGGCGGCGGCGCGCTCGGCGCGTTCGAATGCGGCGCGGTCAAGGCGCTCGAGCAGCACGGCGTGCGGCCCGACGTGATCTCGGCCGTGTCGATCGGCGCGTTCAACGGCGCGATCGTCGCGAGCCATCCGAAGGGCGCGGTCAAGGCGCTCGAGGCGTTCTGGCGCGACTTGTCGATCGCGCTGCCGTCGCTGTACGGCTCGCCGTGGCACCAGGCGTGGCTGTCCGCGTACGTGCTGTCGTTCGGGGTGCCGAATTTCCTGAAACCGCAATGGTCGCAGTTCGGTTTCGGCATCGATCGGCTGCGTGCGAAATGGACGAGCTTCTTCGACGCGACGCCGATCGAGAAGCTCGTCACGCGCTACGTCGATTTCGATTCGCTCGGCACGAGCCCGACGCGTCTGCTGATCAGCGCGGTCGACGTCGAGACGGGCGAGCCGCGCATCTTCGACAGCTACGTCGATCGCCTGAGCCCCGCGCATCTGCTCGCGAGCGGCAGCTTGCCGCCCGGTATGCCATGGACCGTCGTCGACGGCCGGCCATACTGGGACGGCGGCGTCATCAGCAATTCGCCGCTCGATCTCGTGATCGAGCGCTGCGGGCAGATCGGCGGACATGTGTTCATCATCGATCTGTTCTCGGGCACGAAGACGCTGCCGACGAACCTTGTCGAAGTGATGCTGCGACGCGAGGAAATCACGTACATGGACCGCGTGCGCAACGATCTGCGCTTCGAGGAATACGCGAGCGACTTCGGCGATCTCGTCGACGGCATTCTCGCGCACGTCGACGAGCAGACGGCGAACGAGATCCGCCAGCAGCCGCTGTACATCCGGCTGATGGGCAACCGCGCGGCGCTCGATATCGCTCGGATCACGTTGAATCGCGACGGGCAGTTGTCGTTCATCGAGGATTACGATTTTTCGTCGGACGCGATCGCGCAGTTGCAGAAGCAGGGCTACGACGCGGCGCTCGCCGCGCTCGCGAACGGCCGTGCGAATCATCGGCGCAAGCAACGCGGCGCGTGATGCGCGCCGCGCGCCGCGTTGGATCGCGCGGCGTCACGTTGCGCGACGCCGCGCGTCGTGCTTGCCGCGCGCACCGCACTCACGCGGCAAGCTCTTCCCCGATGCTGTCCCAGCGCTGCGCGCTCGCGGCAGGCACGTGGCTCATCGCATGTTCGGCGAGCGCGGTGATCGTGAGGCTCGGGTTGACGCCGAGATTCGCTCCGAGCATCGAACCGTCGCAGATGTACATGTTGCGATAGCCGAACACGCGGCTGCGGCCGTCGCACACGCCGTCGCGCCGGCTGCGCGCCATCGCCGCGCCGCCCATGCAGTGCGCGGTCATCGGCACGTTCAGCAGGATCTCCGTCAGCGACGTCATCGGCACGCCGCCGAATGCGCGCGCGGCCTTCTCCGCGAAGTCGTTCGCGGCCGGGATGTACGCGGGGATCTTGTCGCCGGCCGTCGCGAGCTGCTTCGAGAACGGCCAGAACCAGCGGCGCTTCAGACGCATCGTCAGGTGTCCTTCGAGCGTCTGCATGCAGAGGAAGATCATCGTATCGTGCGCGAAGCCGCGCGGATCGATCATCCGTATCGCGGTCAGCGGCCGCGTCACCAGCAGCTTCGCGAGCGCGCCGAGCCACATGAGCGGGCGCAGCCCCGCGGGCGCGCCGCGCGTGAGCACGGTCGTCAGCAGTCCCATCGTGTCGGAGCCCGAAGGATAGCGCGTCGCTTCGATGTGCGTGTGCTCGTCGATGTAGATGCCCGAGCCGATCGCGACGCCCTTCGACAGGTCGACGGTCGATTTCGGGAAGCGCACGCCGATCAGCGATTCGGCGTTCGTGCGCACGCGCTCGCCGAGCGCGCCCGACAGATGCGGCAGCGAGCGCTTCTCCTTCAGGCGCATCAGCAGATCCTGCGTGCCGAGCGATGAAGCGGCGAACACGACGCCGCGGCACGTGACGCGGCTTTTCGTGCCGCGCGCGCCGGCCGCGAGCGATATCGCTTCGACCGCGTAGCCCGCCGCGCCGTCGGCGCGCGCGTCGAGCGGGCGCACGTCGACGACCTTCGTTTCCGCGCGCACCTGCGCGCCGCGGCGCTCGGCGAGATACAGATAATTGCGGTCGAGCGTGTTCTTCGCGCCGTGCCGGCAGCCGACCATGCAGCCGCCGCAGCCGATGCACGACGTGCGTTCCGGGCCTTCGCCGCCGAAGTACGGATCGGCGTAGCGCGTACCGGGTGCGTCGGCGTCGTCGCCGAAGAACACGCCGACGTCCGTCGGATAAAAGCTCTTCTCGACGCCGATCAGCTTCGCCATCTCCTTCAGCCGGAAATCGGCCGCGTCCATTCGCCGGTTCGTGACGACGCCGAGCATCCGCTTCGCGGTCGCGTAGTGCCCGGGCATCACGCGCTCCCAATCCGCGAGGCCCGCCCAGCTTCCTTCGCGCCACACTTTGTCGGGCGGCACGAGCAGCGTGTTCGCGTAGGTGATCGACCCGCCGCCGACCGCATTGCCGTTCAGCACGACGACGTGCTTGAAGAAGCGCATGCCGAAAAAGCCGCGCAACCCGAGCGCGGGCCGCCATTGCCAGCGCGACAGATTCCACGTGGTCGCGGGCAGGCTGTCGGGCGTCCAGCGCCGGCCCTGCTCGATCACGAGCACGCGATAGCCTTTCTCGGACAGGCGCAGCGCCGACACGCTGCCGCCGAAGCCGGAGCCGACCACGACGTAGTCGTAATCGTAGGACTGCTGTTTCATTCGGTTTACCTTTTTTGATTGTTCGAGCCGGCCGGCGTGCGCGGCGGCGCGCGAGCGGTTCGTCTCCCTGTTTTCGCGTTTTCGCGTTTGCGCGATGCAGCGACAATGCGCGCCGTACCGCGCGCGCATCGTCGCCCCCGCGATGTTCGTCAGCCGCGCTGAACGCTCTAGTTTCGAGCGCTTGCGGTCGAGTATCAATTCGAAACACGACGCAGGCCTTATCGCATTGAATTCGTGTTCGTTTGCGCTGAGATTCAAACAAGCGGAGTCGAAGCGGTTCGATCGCGCACTTGCCGGCCGAGCCGCATTGATCGAGTTTTCCCGCACGACGCAGAATCAGCCACTACCAGACGAACGACGACGACCGCCATGCCCATCTCGAGGAAAATGCCTTGCGCTGCTTACGGCCTGATCGCGCTTGCCGCGCTGATCGGCACCTGGAGCAACAATCTGCAGTATCTGCCGCTCGGCGCGGCGCTGTTCCTGTGGCTCGTGCTCGATGCGCGGCGCGTGGATCTACATCGTGCTGAGCATCGCGGTCGCGATCAGCGTCGCGTTTCCGGTGTTCCTGATCCATCGGGAACGCGCGCTCGCGGCCGCGAACCGGCCCGTGCCGGAGACGCGCAGCCTGCGCGCCGGCGACGTCGCGGGCCTCGTGCTGATCGCGCTGTTCGCGATCGGCTACGGCGTCGCCGCGTTGCAGCGCGTCTAGCGCAAGACGTGCGCCAACACCGGCGCTAGACGCGCTTCTCACGCCGCTACACCGTCGGCCGCCGCGATGATCGCGCGATGCGTGTGCGCGATCTGCTCGCGCAGCCAGCGAAGGCCGGGCTGTGCATCCTGTTGCCGATGCCAGATGAGGCTCACCTGTATCGGCGGAATGTCGATCGGCAGCGGCGCGATCTGCAGCGCATAGACGTCGGCGAAGCTTTCCGCGAGCCGACGCGGAATCGTGCCGAGCAAGTCCGATTTCGCGACGAGCGCGGGAATCGTCAGATAGTGCGGCACCTGCAAATGCACGACGCGGCGCACGCGCGCGGAGCCGAGCACGATCTCGAGCGGCGAGCCGCGCCGGTCGCGCGGCTGGATCGACACGTGGCCGCTCTCTTCATAGCCGCGCAGCGCGAGCCCGCCCGCGAACGCCGGATGACCGGCGCGCCCGATGACGACGAGCAGCTCCTCGTGCAGCGGCTCGTAGCAGAGCTCGGGATTGTCGAAATGCAGATAGTCGACCGCGAGATCGAGCGTGCCCGTCGTCAGCTGGGCGGGAATCGAGCCTGCATCGTCGCTCTGCACCGACAGCATCACGTTCGGCGCGCGCGCCTTGATGTGCGCGAGCAGATCGGGCAGCAGCACGGTTTGTCCGTAGTCGTTCATCGACAGCCGGAACAGATGATGCGTGTCGAGCTCGAAATCGGTCTGCGGGCCGAGCCCGATCTGCAGCAGGTACAGCGCTTGGCGCACCGGTTCGTACAGCGCGCGCGCCTGCGCGGTCGGCGTCATCCCGCGCGCGGTGCGCGTGAAGAGCGGCTCGCCGAGCTGCTGGCGCAGCCGCGTCAGCGCATTGCTGACGGCCGGCTGGCTCATATGCAGCCGCACCGCGGCGCGCGACAGGTTCTGCTCCTGCATCAGCGCGTCGAAGACGAGCAGCAGGTTCAAGTCCAGTTGTCGCAGATTCTGGATCATTCGTCGGCGCTCCGGAATGTGCGCGCGCCGAGGCAGGAACGCTCGCCGGACGTGCGGCGGCGCGGGCGCATCGTGCGCCGTCGCGTCGGCGCGGGCGATCTCCGTTCGCAATCGAATGCATCGTTCGACATATCGGCGCGGCGCATGATCGAAATCAGATTGATGAATAAATCAAATCACGATTCTCCATTGGAGAAATCGCCGAGGCTACTCTAATCTGCGGTCGAGCCGGCGCGCTTCGGACGCGCCGCGCGCGCCGGACGACAGGAGACCGCGATGACCCAGGACGTGAATGCGTTCCGCGCGCATTACCGCGCGAACGTTCACCCGCGCTACAACGCATGGCTGCACGGCGGTTTCGTGCTCGCATACGGGATCGCGGCGATCGCGTTCTTTCTGAAGGACGTCGCGCACGTGAGCGCGTTTCAATGGGCGACGGTGCCGTTCACGTTCCTGCTGTTCAACTGGCTCGAATTCACGGTTCATCGACACGTCGGTCACTTCAAGCGCCGCTTCGGCGCGATGTTCTATCGGCGTCACACGGGCGATCACCACAGCTTCTTCTCGAGCGAGCGGATGACGTACCGCGACGCGCGCGACTGGCGCGTGATCCTGTTCCCGGCCTGGCTGATCGTCGTGTTCAGTGTCGGCCTGTTCGCCGTGCATGCGGTATCGAGCCGCATCGATGCAAACGTTGCGGGTCTGTTCGCGAGCACGATGCTCGGCGGTTATCTGCTCTACGAATTTCTTCACGCGTGCGAGCATCTGCCCGATACGCATCCGCTCGCGACGTGGCCATGGATTCGGCAGATGCGCACGCTGCACCGGATCCACCATCGCAACGAGCTGATGCGGACATGCAACTTCGACGTCATCCTGCCGTTGATGGATTGGCTGCACGGCACGTTGCGCTGGAACGCAGAGCCGCAGGCCGAATGCTCGACGTTCATGCGGCACGAGATCGACATTGCACGCCGCTCCGCCGACGTGCTCGCCTATGCGAGCAGCGCGGCGTGCTGGCCGGAATGGCATCCGTCGTCGCTGCGCGTCGACGGCCCGGCGGGCCCGCTCGCGGCCGGCAGCCGCTTCGAAGAGGACGTGCGCGCCGCGGGGCGCGTCGACCATCTGCGCTGGGACGTCCTGCGCGACGAGGCCGGCGCGATCTGGCAGGCGCGCGCCGTCAACGCGAAAGGCAATCTTCGCATCCTGCTGACCTACGAATGCCGCGACGGCGCGCAGGGCGCGCGCTTCATTCGCACGCTGCAATATCACTCGCCGAATCCGCTGCTGCGGCTCGCGAACGCGCTCGTGATGCGCAAGCGTGTCGAATGCGAGTCCGCGCAGTCGCTGACGCTCCTGAAGCGGCGGCTCGAAGACGAAGACGCGTGCGACGCCCGACGTTGAGCGCGCCGCGCCCGTTCGTTCGCGGATTTTCATCGGCGCGTCGCGCATCGGCACGCCGCCGTGCGCGTCGTGCGCGCCCAATGCGCCGCGCACGCCGACGCCCGTCGCGCGATCACGCCCAGGACTGCCGCCTCAGCGCCTTCCCGATGCCACGTCGAATGCTGCCTTCGAGCACATGCCGGACGATCGGCGCGACGAGCGGCACCTTGCCTTCGAACGTGATCACGTAATGAAAGTACGTGCGGCGCTCGTCGATCGGATGAAAACGCATCACGCCGAGATGGTCGCGCAGCGGGCTGCCGCGCGTGATCCGGTATTCGATCAGTTCGTTTTCCTGATAAGCGGTCACCGTCTCGACGAACGACGGCGCGCCGGGCACGCGCATCTCGCGCGCGGAGCCGACGCCGTTGCGCGCCGGCTTGCCGTCGCTGATCCGGCGGATCTTGGCGGGCGAGAAGATCGACGCGAGATTCTCGTGCTCGCTGAAGAAGCGGAAAACCTGCTGAACCGGAGCGTCGAACTCTTCGGCGATTTCTATGCGTTGCTGTTTCATGTGGATGTCGCGTGTCGAGGATGGAGGGGCGGCCGGCATGCGGCCGTGCTGCGCAACGTTCTGACGGGTGTCGGTCGATGCTGCGGCGCACCACGAGTGCCGGTCTCGTCGCGCACGTGATGACGATGACATTGATCAATGGCAGCGTCAATCGGGGCGATTGCGTGTGTCGGCGCGGGGCCGTATCGCGGGGCGGCGCGCGCGTGCGTTCGTGCGGCCTCGGAAACCCGCGCATGCGAATGTCGCGGCGTGAGAGATCGAATCCGAAGCCGGGAGCCGCATGGCGCAGCGAACCGCATCGGCGGCGGTGCCGACGCGGCGTTCACGCAGCGCCGCCGAGGCGCCCGTTCCGGACCCATCGGCCGAACGTGAACGCGAGCGGACCGGCGTGCAGATACGCGGCGAACAGCCAGTACGGCACGCGTGCGAATTGCTGCAGCTTGTAGTCGAACAGGCCGAGCCATGACACGAGTCCTTCGGCCAGCGGCCCGGTCGCGGCGACGATGACGGACAGCACGGCGATCCGCATCCGATAGTCGGTCGTGGTGGCGATCCGCACGATCCAGAGCGCGACGAGCGTGATCGACAGCATGAACGGATGCGTGTTGCCGAACAGCCCGGTCGCTCCATAAACGAGGTGCGTGACGGTGACGAGCGACACGAGCTTCGGCAGCGGCGGCGGCGTCGTGCCGCTCGTCAACGGATGCGTCGCAGCGAGGATCGCAGCGCTGCCTGCGACGAAGATTGGCCACACGATCAGCGATTGACCGTCGAGCCGCGGCGCCCAGTTGTACCAGAGGATGCCGTTCCGCACGTGATAGAAGTGATCGCCGACGCTGAAGATTCCGAGGCCTGCGATCAATGCGCCGATGATGATGCGCTGCGCGACCGATGATTGCGCGGCCGGTTGCCGAATGACTGAAGTCTCCATGTTTTTTTCTCCCTGTTGGTGAGGCTGAAACGCCGCCGCTGATGCCGAGCGGCGTACGATCCGGTTCGAACGCGCACTCGCGAGCGCAAGCACAATCGCAAGCTCGGCGCGGTCGATGCGAGACGGCGCATCAGTCGTACGACACTTCGCAGTCGACGTATTCGATGTACCCGCGCCCGCTGTGCGCGCGGCCTTTGACGCTGCCTTCGAAGCGATAGCTGGCGACGTAGCCGCGCCCGTGGCCGAAGCGCCACGGACTGTCGATCGTGCCGCACAGATCGAGCCACGGCCGGCCGGCGTCGTCGCGCGCGGTCCACGACAGACGATGCGGCAGCCGCATGCGCTTGCCGTCCGGCGACGTCGCGAGTTCCTGCCGATACGCGTCAATGACGAACGCGACACCGCGCTCGTGAATCTCGGCCGTGCCGTCGAGCGCGCGCAGGTGAATGCCCTTGAACGCCTGTTCGCCGAGCACGCGGACTTCGGTCAGCAGCAACTGGACGCCGTCGTCGAGATTGACGATCTGGTACGTGAAGAAATCGAGCGGCAGCTTCCAGCGCTCGCTCAGCGGCTGCGCGAACCACGCTTGAGGTGTCGTCATCCGCGCGTATTCGAACGTGCACAGCGTGTCGATCGGCGTCGTGCGATCGCCGTGGCGGATTGTCCCCGAGCACTTCGCGAGCAGGCTCAGATGGTCGTATGCGACGTTGTGGACGAACCACGAGACGATGTCGGTGCAGTCGATCGCGACGTCCATGCCGAAGTGCGCATAGTCGGCTTTCACCGTGTAGCGCGGGTACGCGCCCGCGATCGTCAGGTCGTCGCCGAACGCGACGACCGTGTCCGCGCGCTGCACGACACATTCGCGGCCGATCGAATACGCGCGATAGTGATGCGCGTCGTCCGCCGCCGTCGACGACAGGACCGTCGCGACATCGCGCGGATCGCCGTCGACCAGGTAGTCGTTGTCGAACGCGAGGCTGCCCGTCGCGCCGAGCAGCGTCATCACATTGCAGTACCGGTGCGGCTCCGGCAGGTTCGGAAAGAAGATGCCGTAATGCGTGAGCCCGTAGCGCTTCTCGCGCACGTGCGGCACGAGCATGTCCGGTGCGCCGAACGGACGCGTCGACGCGTCGGCCGCGCGATCGATTTTCGGCAGTAGCGCGGCGACGACGATCCGCGCGAGCGCGGACATGAGCCGGCTGGTGCGCGCGGCGGAGTTGGACGGAACGTTTCCGGGGGCGATGACTGAGTTCATGGCGAGAGCGAGGTCGAGGGGCGAGGCGGGAAGCCGGGGCGATTCGGGATGCGAACGGTATCGCGTGCTCGGGCGGTTTCCGTGTCGTTGATGAATTGGAATATCGCGATGCCGTGCCGCGTGCGCGATCGACGCGCGACGCGCGACGTATGAAGCAGTGCTTGCGCGATCGGTATTGACATCGATCGATGTAACGTTCTGGGGAGTCTAGGACGAAACGCGCAACTGTGGAAATTGATAATGGTGATAAGCCATATTCGAGTCGCGATGCGTGATGGCCGATCGGGCGAGCGCAAATAACTCGTGACGCGAGTGGGGGGATCGCGGGCGCGAACCCGTCGATTATCGATGGGCGAATGCGCGGCGGCGTCGAATGCGTTTCGATCCAGCCGTGCTTGCGCGACGCACAAAAGAAAACCACGCGAGCGCGCCGGCAGCATGAGCGGTGCGACACAGCGCGAAATCGCATCCGCAGCATGCGATTTCCTCGATCGACGTCATGCGAACGAGCGTGCTGAAAGGTGTCATAACATTCCGCCGTCCGTTTGAAAATCGGGGCGACTCCGAGTCCGAAGAGGCTTTCACCACGCGCGATAACTTTGTTACGCTCTGCGGCGAAGCGTGCGACAAAATCAAACGTGGAGACAATTGAATGAGCCAGTACGGGCCATTGCGATTGCATGTGCCGGAGCCTACCGGGCGTCCGGGATGCAAGACCGATTTTTCCTATTTGCACCTATCGCCACCCGGCAAGGTGCGCAAACCCCCCATCGATGTCGCCCCCGCCGACACGAGCGACCTGGCCTATGGCCTCGTCCGCGTGCTCGACGACGACGGACGAGCCGTCGGGCCATGGGCGCCCGGTCTCGATCCCGACATCCTGCGCAACGGCATCCGCGCGATGCTGAAGACGCGCGTCTTCGACGCGCGCATGCAGATCGCGCAGCGCCAGAAGAAGATCTCGTTCTACATGCAATGCCTCGGCGAGGAAGCGATCGCGGTCGCGCACACGCTCGCGCTCGAGCGCGGCGACATGTGCTTCCCGACCTATCGTCAGCAAGGCATCCTGATGGTGCGCGACTATCCGCTCGTCGACATGATGTGCCAGCTGATGTCGAACGAGCGCGATCCGCTGAAGGGCCGCCAGCTGCCGGTGATGTATTCGACGCGCGAAGCCGGATTCTTCTCGATCTCGGGCAATCTCGCGACGCAGTTCATCCAGGCGGTCGGCTGGGCGATGGCGTCGGCGATCAAGGGCGACACGCGGATCGCGTCCGCGTGGATCGGCGACGGCGCGACGGCCGAAGCCGATTTCCACACCGCGCTCACGTTCGCGCACGTGTACCGCGCGCCCGTGATCCTCAATGTCGTCAACAACCAATGGGCGATCTCGACGTTCCAGGCGATCGCGGGCGGCGAAGGCGCGACGTTCGCGGGACGCGGCGTCGGCTGCGGAATCGCTTCGCTGCGCGTCGACGGCAACGACTTCCTCGCGGTGTACGCCGCGTCCCGCTGGGCGGCCGAGCGCGCGCGCCGCAATCTCGGGCCGACGCTGATCGAGTGGGTCACGTATCGCGCGGGCCCGCACTCGACGTCCGATGATCCCTCCAAATACCGCCCCGGCGACGACTGGACGTACTTCCCGCTCGGCGATCCGCTCGATCGCCTGAAGCGCCACATGATCGGCATCGGCGTGTGGTCCGAGCAGGAGCACGAAGACACGAAGGCGGCGTTCGAAGCGGAAGTGCTCGCCGCGCAGAAGGAAGCAGAGCGCTACGGCACGCTCGCCGACGAGCGCGTGCCGAACGTCGCGAGTATTTTCGAGGACGTCTACAAGGAGATGCCGGAGCACTTGCGCCGGCAGCGCCAACAGCTCGGGGTATGAAGCGATGACGACAGCAAGCAAAGACGGTCCGGCGGCTTCGCCGATGACCATGATCCAGGCTTTGCGCTCGGCAATGGACGTGATGCTCGAGCGCGACGGCAACGTGGTGGTGTTCGGACAGGACGTCGGCTATTTCGGCGGCGTGTTCCGCTGCACCGAGGGCCTGCAGACGAAGTACGGGAAGTCGCGCGTGTTCGACGCGCCGATCAACGAAGGCGGGATCGTCGGCGCGGCGGTCGGGATGGGCGCGTACGGGCTGCGGCCCGTCTGCGAGATCCAGTTCGCCGACTACTTCTATCCGGCGTCCGACCAGATCGTGTCGGAGGCGGCGCGGCTGCGCTACCGGTCGGCGGCCGAGTTCATCGCGCCGTTGACGATCCGCATGCCGTGCGGCGGCGGCATCTACGGCGGCCAGACGCACAGCCAGAGCCCCGAGGCGATGTTCACGCAGGTGTGCGGGCTGCGCACCGTGATGCCGTCGAATCCGTACGACGCGAAGGGCCTCTTGATCGCGGCGATCGAGAACGACGATCCGGTGATCTTCCTCGAGCCGAAGCGGCTCTACAACGGCCCGTTCGACGGCCATCACGAACGGCCCGTGACGCCGTGGAGCAAGCATCCGGCGAGCCTCGTGCCCGACGGCTATTACACGGTGCCGCTCGAATCGGCGGCGATCGTGCGTCCGGGCGGCGACGTGACGGTGCTGACCTACGGGACGACCGTGCACGTGTCGATCGCCGCCGCCGACGAGACCGGCATCGACGCCGAAGTGATCGACCTGCGCAGCCTGTGGCCGCTCGATCTCGACGCGATCGTCGAATCGGTGCGCAAGACGGGGCGCTGCGTCGTCGTGCACGAAGCGACGCGCACCTGCGGCTTCGGCGCGGAGCTGATCTCGCTCGTGCAGGAGCACTGCTTCCATTGGCTCGAAGCGCCCGTCGAGCGCGTGACGGGCTGGGACACGCCCTATCCGCATGCGCAGGAATGGGCGTATTTCCCGGGCCCGAACCGGGTCGGCGACGCGCTGCGGCGCGTGATGGAGAATTGACATGGGCATCCACGTCATCAAGATGCCGGATATCGGCGAAGGCATCGCGGAAGTCGAGCTCGGGCTGTGGCACGTGAAGATCGGCGATCGCGTGAAGGAAGACCAGGCGATCGCCGACGTGATGACCGACAAG
Source organism: Burkholderia sp. BDU5 (assembly GCF_001522845.1). Lineage (NCBI taxonomy): Bacteria > Pseudomonadati > Pseudomonadota > Betaproteobacteria > Burkholderiales > Burkholderiaceae > Burkholderia > Burkholderia sp. BDU5. The sequence continues at coordinate 44,621 of NZ_LOWC01000170.1, forward strand.
GCGTCGGTCGAGATTCCGTCGCCCGTCACGGGCGTCGTCGTCGCGCTCGGCGGCAAGGAAGGCGATGTCCTCGCGGTCGGCAGCGAGCTCGTGCGGCTCGAGATCGAAGGCGACGGCAATCACGGGGGCGATCGCTGCGGCAATGCTGCGAACGGTGACGCGCGCGACGCGGCGAGCGCACAGCCGGAGCGCGTCGCCGAGGCGGCGCACGCGCATGCGAACGCCGGCGCGCAATCGGCGCGCGCCGCCTCGCGCGAGGCATCGGATGCGAACGACGATCGCGCCGAACGTATGGAACGTGACGAACGTACGGAACGTGACGAACGTACGGAACGTGACGAACGTACGGAACGCGACGAACGTACGGAACGCGACGAACGTACGGAACGCGACGATCGCGCCGCTTCGCGCGCCGCGACGCCGGCGACGTCCGCCGCCGCCGATACACGGCACGCCGCCCGCGAGCAAGCCTCGCCGCCGCCCGCGCGCCGGCCGGGCGAGCGCCCGCTCGCGTCGCCCGCGGTGCGCAAGCGCGCGTGGGATCTCGGCATCGAGCTGCGCTACGTGCACGGCACGGGCGAAGCGGGCCGCATCCTGCACGAGGATCTCGATGCATACCTGCAAGGCCGCGGCATCGTCGCGCCGGGCGCGCGCGGCGGCCACGCGGCGTACGTCGAGCGGCACGACGAGGAAGCGGTGCCCGTGATCGGGCTGCGCCGCAAGATCGCGCAGCGGATGCAGGATGCGAAGCGCCGCATTCCGCATTTCAGCTACGTCGAGGAGATCGACGTCACCGAGCTCGAAGCGTTGCGCGCCGAGCTGAACCGCAAGTACGGCGAAGCGCGCGGCCGCCTGACGGTGCTGCCGTTCCTCGCGCGCGCGATGGTGATCGCGCTGCGCAACTTCCCGCAGATCAACGCGCGCTACGACGACGAAGCCGGCGTCGTCACGCGTCACGGCGCGGTGCATCTCGGCATCGCGACGCAGAGCAAGGCGGGCTTGATGGTGCCCGTCGTGCGCCACGCGGAGGCGCGCGATCCGTGGGCGATCGCGGCCGAGATCGCGCGGCTTGCGGACGCGGTGCGCGCGGGCCGCGCGGAGCGCGACGAGCTGTCGGGCTCGACGATCACGATCACGAGCCTGGGCGCGCTGGGCGGAATCGCATCGACGCCCGTCATCAATTCGCCCGAAGTCGGCATCGTCGGCGTAAACCGGATCGTCGAGCGGCCGATGTTTCGCGACGGCGCGGTCGCAGCGCGCAAGCTGATGAACCTGTCGTCGTCGTTCGACCATCGCGTGATCGACGGCATGGACGCGGCCGAGTTCATTCAGGCCGTGCGCGCGCTGCTCGAGCAACCCGCCCTTCTTTTCGTGGAATGAGCCGATGAGCGACCACAAGACAACGACCCTGCTCGTGATCGGCGGCGGGCCGGGCGGCTACGTCGCCGCGATTCGCGCGGGGCAGCTCGGCGTGCGCACGATGCTCGTCGAGCGCGACAGGCTGGGCGGCGCCTGCCTGAACATCGGTTGCATCCCGTCGAAGGCGCTGATCCACGCGGCGGACGAATTCGACAAAGTGCGCGGCTTCGCCGGCGATTCGCCGCTCGGCATCCGCACGGAGGCGCCCGCGATCGACATCGCGCGCACCGTCGCGTGGAAGGACGGCATCGTCGGGAAGCTGACGGGCGGCGTCGGCGCGCTGCTGAAGAAGAACGGCGTCGAAGCCGTGCACGGCGATGCGCGGATCGTCGACGGCAAAACCGTCGACGTCGACACGGGCGACGGCGCGCGCGTGCGGATCCGGTGCGAGCATCTGCTGCTCGCGGCGGGCTCCGAGCCCGTCGAGCTGCCGGCGATGCCGTTCGGCGGCAACGTGATCTCGTCGACCGAGGCATTGTCGCCGCGCACGCTGCCGAAGCGGCTCGTCGTCGTCGGGGCGGGCTACATCGGCCTCGAGCTCGGCATTGCGTACCGGAAGCTCGGCGTCGACGTGACCGTCGTCGAGGCGCGCGAGCGCATCCTGCCGATCTACGACGCCGAGCTGACGAAGCCCGTCGCGGCGTCGCTCAAGCGCCTCGGCGTGCGCGTGCATCTCGGCCACAAGGTGCTCGGGCTGAGCGCGCGCGGCGACGCGGTGCGCGTGCAGGACGATGCGCACAAGGAAACCGAGCTCGCCGCCGACCAGGTGCTCGTGACGGTCGGCCGCCGTCCGCGCACGCAAGGCTGGGGGCTCGAGACGCTGCTGCTCGACCGCGCGGGCGCCGCGCTGAAGATCGACGACATGTGCCGCACGTCGATGCGCAACGTGTGGGCGATCGGCGACCTGACGGGCGAGCCGATGCTCGCGCATCGCGCGATGGCGCAAGGCGAGGTGGTCGCGGAGCTGGTCGCCGGCAAGCGGCGCCGTTTCACGCCGGCCGTGATCCCGGCGATCTGCTTCACCGATCCCGAGGTCGTGTCGGTCGGGCTCGCGCCCGATGAGGCCGAACGCGAGCCCGGCGATTGCCTGAGCGCATCGTTTCCGTTCGCCGCGAACGGCCGCGCGCTGACGCTCGAGGGCGCGGAAGGATTCGTGCGCGTCGTCGCGCGCCGCGACGATCACCTGATCGTCGGCTGGCAGGCGGTCGGCGTCGGCGTGTCCGAGCTCGCCGCCGCGTTTTCGCAATCGATCGAAATGGGCGCACGCCTCGAGGACGTCGGTGGTACGATTCACGCGCACCCGACGCTCGGAGAAGCGGTGATGGAAGCCGCGCTGCGCGCGCTCGGCCACGCGTTGCACATCTGAAGCACGCATTCGCGATCGCGCGTGACGCGCGATCGCATTCGACATCAACGACGCCGGGACGCGTCGCGATCCCGGCCATCAGGCACAGAGGCGAGCGAGGGCGAATGGCGATCTTCAACATCCACTACGACGAAAACTAAGCGGTACGGCGATGTGCCGGACGCGTTCGCGCGTCGCGGGCTGCGCCGGCCGACGCGTTTCGTTCGCCATTCCGGCGCGCGCCGCCGGTGCGCGGCGTCGTGCCTCGCGCCGGCGGCTTGCCGCTTGAGCGAACGCAGCCGCTGCCGCGCGCTTCGCGCGCGTTTTCGCCTTCGGTGCGCCGTGCCGGCGTACCGGTTCCAGCCCAGATAACGAGGCCTCACCGCGCACGCCGGCGTTCGACTCGTCCGCGCATCGCGCGGGCGCGCCCTCCCTTTTTTCCTTGCTCGACTCCGCTTGACGACGGCAGTGCCGCTGCCGCGCGACTGATCACCACCGATGGCCGCCGGTGGCCGTGATGCAGGAGCAATTCTTTTCTTCCCCGACTCCGCACGGCGCGTTCACGTCACCGTTCGCAATTTGACCTGTCGCCGTGAGCCGCCCGGTCGTCGTGCGCTTTCCGGTCGTCGGGCCAAACCGCCATCGCCTTCCTACCCCAACCACTGGATCGGCGTCATGGCTCGACAATCCACCTCTGTTTCTTTCGATCTTTCTTCATCCGACCTCGCGCGGACCCGGCACGGCATCGTCGACGGCAAGCGCATTTCGCTCGGCGTGCAAGGCGACGCGCAGCGCGGCTACGTGCTCGAGCGGCGCTGCAGGAGCCCCGGCGAGCCGGTGTCGACGCAGCGCATCGGCCTGCTCGATCCGGCGGCCGTCGCGGCGTTCGTCGAGCACGACCCGTATGCGGCGCAACTCGGGCTCGACTATCGGGCGGTGCTCGACGTGCACGCCGCGTCGGACGCGGCGGACCGGCAAGATGCGCGACCTGTGCGGGGTGCGCGGCATGCGCACGATGCGCACGATGCGCACGGCGCGGCCGATGCATCCCGCCCATCCGTGCCCGTTTCCGCCGCGCCGGTTGCACAGCCGGAGTTCGCGGCCGAATGCGAGCACGACGGCGCGCTGCTCGCGCTGATGCGCCGCGTTTGCGCGTCGTGCGGTGCGACGCAGTGTTTCTATCACTGGTTCGTCGTCGACGAAGAAACGGGCGAGTTCGCGACTCACGATCTGCTGATCGGCGGCGCGCCCGCATGGGCGCAGCGCTACGTTCACCAGCACTGGTATCTGAACGACCCGGCGGTCGCGCATGCGCGCGACAACACGCAGCCGCTGCGCGGCTCGTCGCTCGCCGCATTGCCGGCCGGTCACTGGCTGAACCACTACGCACAGACGCAAGGGCTCGGCAGCAACGTGTTTTTTCCCGCGCATCGGCGCGATGTCGCGACGTTCGGACTGCTGCACGTCGGCACGCCGCTGTCTGCGCCGCAGGGCGAGGACGCGCTATGGCGCAATCGGCGCGTGCTGCGCGGGCTCGCGAACGAGCTGCTCGAATGGCGCGTCGTGCGGCGGCGGCGCGAGCTCGCGCAGGAGCTGTCGCTCGCCGCGCAGGACGTGCTCGCGCTGCGGCTCGTCGCGCGCGGCGGCGGCGCGCGTCACGTGGCCGAGGAGCTGCGGCTCGACGAGCGCGCGGTCTATCAGCTGTTCACCGCGATCAATCGCAAGATGGACAGCAAGCACATCAAGAGCAGCGCGACGAAGGCGAAACGGTTGGGACTGCTTGCCGAGGGCTATATCTCGAAATGAGCGGAATCGCGCCCGTCATATGCCGTAAACAATCTAAGGCATTACGCGGGCGTTTTCCGTTAGCCTGTATCGCACGCATCGGACGCAACACGCGATGCGTCGCCGGACGAACGCCGCGCACGCGCGCGGCGCGCCGTCCGGACGCGCTGTCAGGTTTTCCGCCGTATTCATCGATTCAAGATGCAAGTTGAACGCGTGACGAAGTGCGTCCGACGCAGGCCGAGATCGCGCCGGACGCCGAGAAACAGAAACGAGCAGGTTCGAACGAGAGGCAATCGGACGACGAGGGGCCGGTAGTCGTCGACGAACGATCGCGCGCATCGACGCACACATGCGCGGGGCATCGTTCGCCCATCTGCCGGCGCGCAATGCCGCCTGAGTCACGAAGGGAAGGCGCCCGCGAAGACGCTTCGCAGCGAGGATTCGGTCAGATGGCGACATATATCGAATTGGCATGGCGGTTGCGGCGGATCATGCGCGGCGCGGGACGGCGCGCGCTGTCGATCGCCACGGCGGGGTCGGATGACGCCGGGCATGCGGTCGATGCCCGCATTGCATCCGCCGGTCCGCTGTATATCGGCAGCGGCTGGTTCCTCATCGGCAGCATCGCATCGCGTCCCGGCGCATCCGAATTCGTATTGTTCGACGGCCGCTCGGCATCGACAGCCCGATATCCGAAGGAGGAGACGTAATGGCGAGCCCATGGACCGACCGCGTGTTGCGCACCGCAATCGACACACACGCCGCATTCGAGCTGCCGACGCTCGAGCGCGAACGGCGCGACGTGCGCGCCGAGCCCGTCGCATCGACGCCGGGCGGCCGCGCATCGGCGTCGAACGGCGGCGCATCGCCCGCGCCCGACACGCTCACGCAGCACTTCAAGTCCGCGATGCGCAGGTTGACGTCGACGGTGTCGATCGTCGCGACGCGCGACGCCGCCGCGCGCTTCGGGATGGCGGCGACCGCGGTGAGCGCGGTCAGCACCGAGCCGCCCGCGATTCTCGTGTGCATCAACCGCACGGCGACGCTTCATGTGCCGCTGATGCGCGCGCGCCGCTTCTCGGTGAATCTGCTGCACGAGCGCCAGCTCGAATTGATCGCGCCGTTCAGCGGCAAGCTCGATCACGACGCGCGCTTCACGCACGGCGAATGGCGCGATGCATCCGGCGTGCCGGTGCTCGCCGGCGCGCAGGCGACGCTGCTGTGCGACATCGACGGCGATTTCAGCTACGGCAGCCACTCGATCGTGATCGGCCGGGTCGATTCGGTGCTGGTCGCGGGGCCCGTCGCGCCGCTGCTGTGGCAGGACGGCGGGCCGTGCGCGGCGCGCGCGCTGAGCGCGTGCGCGCACGATGCGCGATGACGCGGCGTCGGCGAGGGAATTCCTGCACAAATGCGAAACGCTCATATAGACTGCAAAGCGAATCATCCGATGGTTCCATGGCGGCAGCGCGGCGCGTCGACACGTGCCGGATCGTTGCGCTGCAAAGTCCTCGATCGCTCCGAGGCTCGCGTGCGGTGCGAGCGCAAGCGAAATCGTCGCGTGCATCCGAGGGCCGGCGACACATTGCTTGCCGCACGCCGCGCTATCGCGTTCGCGAATGCGCGTGCTTGCCCGCGTAGCGTGACCGAGGGTGCGACGCCGTATCGACATAAAACGAATCGCGCTGTCCGCGACGTGCCCGCGCCGCGGGCGGCCGCCATAACAGGAGCGGACATGTTTGCACCCGAAACGCATCGACGCGACGGATCCCCACGTCTAATCAATCCGGCGATGATCGCCGTGCTCGCCGGCGCGCTCATCATGAGCGCCGCGATGGGCGTGCGGCAAACCTTCGGCCTCTTCATCGGGCCGTTCTCGTTCGATCACGGCCTGCCCGTCACGACGATCGCATTCGCGATTGCGCTGCACAATCTCGTCTGGGGTGTCGCGCAGCCGTTCGCCGGCGCGGCCGCCGACCGCTACGGCTCCGGACCGCTCGTCGCGATCGGCGCGGTCGTGTTCGCGCTCGGCCTCGCGATCGCAGCCGTCGTGCCGTCCGGCGCGATGCTCGTGCTCGGGATGGGCGTGCTCGTCGGCATCGGGATCAGTTGCACGAGCTTCGGCGTCGTGCTGACCGCGGTCGGCCGCGGCGCGCCGCCCGAGAAGCGCAGCATGGCGATGGGCATCGCGAGCGCGGGCGGCTCGCTCGGCCAGGTGGCGCTCGTGCCGGTCGCGCAGTGGTTCACGTCGCATTCGGGGACGATGGTGTCGCTCCTCGTGCTCGCCGGCTGCCTGATTGCGATCGCGCCGCTCGGCGTGCTGCTCGATCGCCATGCGGGCGCGAGTCACGCGAGCGCGCACGAGACGGCGGCCGTCTCGTTGAAGGACGCGCTGTCGCACGCGGCGCGGCATCGCGGCTATTGCCTGCTGACGATCGGCTTCTTCACGTGCGGGTTCCAGCTCGCGTTCATCGCGACCCATCTGCCGAACTACCTGCTGCTTTGCCACATGCCGGTCGGGCTGGGCGCGACGGCGCTCGCGCTGATCGGCCTCTTCAACATGGCGGGAAGCTGGGCGTGCGGCTGGCTCGGCGGACGCTATCGGCAGCATCACGTGCTCGGCTGGCTGTACCTGATTCGCGGCGCGACGATCGCGGTGTTCTTCCTCGCGCCGAAGACGGATGCGTCGGTCGTCGTTTTCGCGGCGATCATGGGGCTCACGTGGCTCGGCACCGTGCCGCTGACGAGCGGGCTCGTCGCGAAGGTGTTCGGCACGCGGCATCTCGGCACGCTGTTCGGCGTCTGCTTTCTCAGTCATCAGATCGGCTCATTCCTCGGCTCGTGGCTCGGCGGCTACGTGTTCGACGTAACGGGGTCGTACTCGCTGATCTGGGGCGCGACGGCGCTCGCGGGGCTGTTCGCCGCGCTGCTGCATTTTCCGATCGACGACGCGCCCGCGCATGGCGGTGCGGTCGCGGCGCGGGCGTAGCGCGGGCGTAGCGCGGCGCGGCGGCGTGCGGGCGCGTGACAGCGCGTGCGTGGTGCGAGGTGCGGGGCGGTCCGCCGTCGCGCAATCGATGTGAACAAGAAGCCGGCCTGCGCCGCCGCACGGCTCGCGTGCGCGACGTAGCGAACACAAATGCAAATGGAGCAAACGACACGGCGATTCGACATGACAACCGTATTGACGACCTTCCCGACGATGCATGTACCCGCGCCACTGCCGCTCGACGAACGCGATGCGCACGTCTGGTACGCGTACACCGCCGCATGCGACACGGCCGCGCTGCGCGAGCGCTATCGCGCGCTGCTGAGCGCAGACGAGCGCGCGCGCCTCGAACGCTTCGCGTTCGACCACCTGAAGATCGAGTACCTGGTGACGCGCGCGCTGTGCCGCACGGTGCTGTCCGCGTATGTCGACGACGTCTCGCCCGCGCAGTGGCGGTTCCGCGCGAACGCGCACGGCCGGCCGGAGATCGACGCGGGCGATGCGCGGCCGCCGTTGCGCTTCAATCTGTCGAACGCGCGCAGCGTCGTCGCGTGCGTCGTCACGCGAACGGCCGATGCGGGGATCGACATCGAGGAGGTTGCGCGCGGCAACGATCTCGACGGCATCGCCGCGTCGCATTTCTCGGCGAGCGAGCGCGCGGCGTTCTTCGCGCTGCCGGCCGAGCAGCGACGCGAGCGCTTCTTCGAGCTGTGGACGCTGAAGGAGGCGTACATCAAGGCGCGCGGCGTCGGGCTGTCGATCGATCTCGGACAGTTCTCGTTCGCGCTGCCGGCGCGGCCGATCCGCATCGCATTCGATCGGCACGCCGACGACGATGCGAGCCATTGGCAGTTCACGTTGCTCGATATCGGCTCGCAGCACCGGATGGCGGTCGGGATTCGCGACGCCCGCGCGGCGACGCATCCATTCGATATCCGCGTGCGCGAGATCGTGCCGGATCCGGCCGCGAGCCTGCGCTGCGCGGACGCGCTCGACTGAGCGCGCCGGCGCGCTGACAAGGAGGGCGATCGCTTCGTGCACGGAGCGGTCTCGTGAATTTTATTAGTATCGCGAACAGACGGGCGACGTTCGCCCGACGTTCGAGACAGGCGTCGTCGCTCGACGAAGACCGGGTTCGACGGATGACGGCGCCGCGAGGCCGCACGCCATGACATGCGGCCTTACCGGGCGCGCGGCGACGGCGGCGTCTGTGCCGCGGCGTTCGCGCGCGCTGTTTGAACGTTTCGATAGAGCCTTCCCATGACCAGAAAACACATCCATTTCGGCGTCCTGATCCAGGGGGCGGGTGCGAACATGAACGCGTGGAAGCATCCGAGCGTGCCCCCGGACGCGAGCATCAACTTCGACTTCTACGTCGATCGCGCGCGCCGGGCCGAAGCGGCCGGCATTGCGTTCGCGTTCATCGCGGATTCGGCGTACGTGACGCCGAAGTCGGCGCCGCACTTCCTCAACCGCATCGAGCCGATCTCGCTGCTGTCCGCGCTTGCGGCCGTCACGTCGAAGATCGGTCTCGTCGGCACGGTGTCGTCGTCATACAGCGAGCCGTACACCGTCGCGCGGCAGTTCGCTTCGCTCGACCTGATCAGCGGCGGGCGCGCGGGCTGGAACGTCGTGACGTCGTCGATCGAGGGCACGGGGAAGAATTACGGCCGCCCGCATCCGGATCACGCGCAGCGCTATGCGATCGCCGAAGAGCATCTCGACGTGGTCCAGGGCCTCTGGGACAGCTGGGACGACGACGCGCTCGTCCGCGATCGCGCGACCGGCCGCTTCTTCGATCCGGACAAGCTGCATCGTCTCGATCACCGGGGCCGTTTCTTTTCGGTCGAGGGGCCGCTCAACATCCGGCGCTCGCCGCAAGGGCAGCCGGTGATCTTCCAGGCGGGCTCGTCGGAAGACGGGATCGGCTTCGCGGGCCGCTATGCGGATGCGGTGTTCTCGAACGGCGGCACGTTCGACGACGCGCGCACGTTCTATCGCCGCGTGAAGGCGGCCGCCGCCGCCGCGGGCCGGAATCCGGATCACGTGAAGGTGTTTCCGGGCATCGGCCCGATCGTCGGCGCGACGCAGGACGAAGCCGACGACAAGTACCGGCAGGTGCGCGATCTGCTGTCTCCGCGCGAGGCGCTCGCGTATCTCGGCCACTTCTTCCAGCAGCACGACTTCAGCGTCTATCCGCTCGACGGCCCGTTTCCCGACGTCGGCAACCTCGGCAGCGACGGCTTCCAGTCGACCACCGACAACATCAAGCGGCTCGCGCGCGAGCGCAATCTGACGCTGCGCGAGGTTGCGTACGAAGTCGCGACGCGGCGCTCGAACATCGGCACGTCGGAGGCGTTCATCGGCACGCCGGACAAGGTCGCGGACGAGATGATCCGCTGGGTCGACGAACGCGCGGCGGACGGTTTCATGCTCGGCCTGCCGGTGACGGGCTTCGGGCTCGACGACTTCGTCGATGACGTGCTGCCCGAGCTGACCGCGCGCGGCTACTTCGATCCGGCGCGGCGCGGCGCGACGCTGCGCGACCATCTCGGGCTGCCTTACAGGGAGAGTCGCTACGCTCATGACGCACAGGTTGCGGCAATTTAGCTAAACTGGCCGGCGGCGCGGCTTGCAACCCGCCGCCAGCCAGGGCGCCCGGCCGGGCACAGCGCACCGATCGCCCGCAACCTATCCGATGCGCCGCCGCCACGAGCGGCGGCGAACTCATGGAGACGCTCATGAAAGTAGGATTCATCGGCATCGGCGTGATGGGGCAGCCGATGGCGCTCAATCTCGCGCGCGCCGGAACCGGACTCGTCGTGTGGAATCGCACGCCCGAACGTTGCGAAGCGTTGCGCGCGGCCGGCGCGCAGGTCGCCGATTCGGCGGCCGACGTTTATCGCCAGGCGCGCATCGTGATCCTGATGATGGCGACCGACGCCGCGCTCGACGCGGTGCTCGGCCGCGGCACGCCTGCGTTCGCTGAAAACGTCGCGCGGCACACGATCGTCCATATGGGGACGGTGTCGGCCGAGTATTCGCGCGGCCTCGAAGCCGATATCCGCGCGGCGGGCGGCCGCTACGTCGAGGCGCCCGTGTCGGGCTCGCGCAAGCCGGCCGAGGCCGGGCAGCTCGTCGCGATGCTGGCGGGCGAGCCGGCGGTGGTCGACGAGGTGCGGCCGCTGCTCAAGCCGATGTGTCATGAGATCGTCGTGACCGGGCCGGTGCCGACCGGCCTGCTGATGAAGCTCGCCGTCAACACGTTCCTGATCTCGATGGTGACGGGGCTCGCCGAGGCGGCGCATGCGGCGCGCGGCTTCGGGCTCGACATGAAGCAGTTCCAGGCGGTGCTCGATGCGGGGCCGATGGCGAGCAGCGTGTCGCGCGTGAAGATCGACAAGCTCGTCAACGAAGACTTCGACGTCCAGGCGTCGATCACTGACGTGCTGAAGAACAGCCGGCTCGCGACCGAGGCCGCGCACGGCGCGCATCTCGCGTCGCCGCTGCTCGAAGTCTGCTGCGATCTGTATCGCGAGACCCTGGAGCTCGGGCACGGGCAGGCGGACATGGCGGCCGTCGTGCGCGCGATCGAGGCGCGCAGCGCGGCGCAGAGCGCGGGGGGTTGACGAACGCGCGTTCGTCCGGAATCGACTATTCGATCGCCGCGTTCTTCATCTTGCCGCAGGCGCGTGGCCGGCGCTGCGGCATGCGCGCTGTGGCGTGCGCATCCGGGGCGCTGGGAAGTCGGCGTGATGCGCGGGAGCGCGCCCGCTCGTCAGTTCTGGCCGCGTGCGATCGCCGCCGCCGGCGCGACGAACGTCGTGCGGCTCGAAAGAGACGGCGACATCGCTTTTCATTTCGACATAGTCGGCTGAGCGGCATATCGTGGGTTCGACGAAGGCCGAGGCGGGCGACCATCGTGCCGATCGCTTCGACGCGTTGCACGTGCTCGGGATCGCGCGTTTCGTGCGCGGCCGGGACGACGCGTTGCGCGCCGTCGCGACATCAGCGCGGCCGGGCGACGCGCGGCACGCGCACTCCATTCAATGCCGCGCGGCCTCCTCTTCGTGCGCGCGCATCAGCGCGAGCCTGTTGTGCGCCGCGCGTCGCGCGATGGGGCTCGCGGAATGCGCCGCATGCGTGCACACTGGAGCGGCGGCCGGCCGGGGCGGCGTCGTGTAGCCGGCCGGGCCGGCCGTGCGCCGTGCAATACGGCGACGACGATCCCGCTCGCGACGATCGGGGCGAGCGCGCAGCCTGTGTACGCCGCGTCCGTCGCACCCGCGTCGAGAGCCCGGGACGTCCGCCGCAGCGCGCTCGATGGCGCGGCTCGTCGCCGCATGCGTCGCCTGCGCGCGGTTCGCGCGCAGGCGCGCCGCACCGACAACAACCCGAACAAAGAGGACAGCACATGGTCGACGCACGAGCCGTTTCAACCCGGGGAGCCGTCGAGCGGCGGAGAGCGGCGGCGCGCAAGCGCATCGTGCGTGTCGTGCGGGGCATCGTCTGCGCGTCGTGCGCGGCGGCGGCCGTGTCGGCGCGCGCGCAGACGCCTTCCCCGCTCGCGGAGTGGCAATACTCGGCCGGCGTGCCGCTCGACAAGCTGTTCAATCCGCAGCAGCCGGCATGGCAGATCGCGGTCGGCGCGGCCGGGACGCTGCAGCCGCGCTACGAAGGCTCGAGCCAGTACCGGCCGATGGCCGGCCCGACGTTCGACGTCCGCTATCGCGATCTGTGGTTCGCATCGACGGGCGAGGGGATCGGCGTCAATGTGCTGCGCGGGCCGAACTGGCGCGCGACGATCTCCGCGGGCTACGACCTCGGACGCCGCGAGGCCGACGACCGCGGCCATCTGACCGGCATCGGCAACATCAATCCGGCGGCGTTGATCAAGCTGTCGGCAGATTACGTGATCTCGCGCGACTTCCCGCTCGTGCTGCGCGCGGACGTTCGGCGCAGCATCGGCGGCGCGAACGGCTGGGTCGCCGACCTCGCCGCATACATGCCGCTGCCCGGCAGCTCGGAGAAATTCTATTGGTTCGCGGGTCCGGCCATCACGTTCGCCGATTCGCGCTACATGAACGGCTGGTTCGGCGTGAACGCCGCGCAGGCGGCGCGCTCCGGCCATCCGCGCTACGAGCCGAGCGCGGGCGTGAAGTCGGTCGGCGGCGGTGTGACGCTCGTCTGGTTCGTCACGAAGCACTGGTTCGTGACGGCCGACGGCGCGGTTGACCAGCTCGTCGGCAGCGCCGCGCGCAGCCCGCTCACGCAGCGCTCGACGAACGCGGTCGTCGACGTGTCGATTAATTACCAGTTCTAGGGCGGCGGGGCGGCGTCGTGAGGATCGGCGTCTTCGAGCCCGGCAGCGTGACGATCGCCTGATACGTACCGCCCGACAGATAGACCGAATCCTGCCCCGACGCCGACACCGCGTTCTGATATGCGGCGCCCGCGAGCGTCGGGCTCTGCGCGGCGATGTTCGTGCCCGGCGGCACGACGTAGATGTCGACGTTCTGCGCGTTCGGCGACGCGTTGAAGCTGCGCACGCGCGCCTGGTCGGACAGCAGACCCTTCGCGAACGGATCGTCGATCACCGAGATCGGCGTCGACGTGCTCGGGATCGCGATCGTCGTGTAGTGGCGCCCGTTTGCCGCGTTGAACGTCTGCGACGCAATGTTCACGCTCGTGCCGGTCACGTTGTAGCTCGCGGTCTGTGAGCCGCTGCCGACCGAGCGCTAGCGTGTGACGCCCTTGTATGCGACGTTGGCCGCATTGGCCTGGGCATTCGGGAAATAGTCGAGGTTGGGGCCGGCGGGAACCGCGTTGATGAAGCGCGCCTGCGGATTCGAGATGCCGAGCTCGGTGCCCGTGTCGTCGCCGCCGCGTGCGGCGACGAGTGCGACGGCCGAGATCAGCGCCGCAACGGTTCGAATCGTTTTCATGACTCTCTCTCTGTATCGGTCGGCCGACACGTCGCGGCGCGGTTCGCAGCGTCCCGTGCGGACCTGCTGGCGCGTCGCGTCGCCGCTGGTGGGTGAATGTCGATGGATTCGGCGAAAACAGGCTCGGTCGCCGTACCCGCGCATGGCGCGACGAGGCGCTCGCAGAGAGCAACGGGCATACCCGGCGATGCGACGATGCACGACTCGAAGCGCGCCGTCCCGCGCTCGCGGCGGAGCGCGGCCGCTGCCGCGGTGCGGCGAAGGACGGCCGCGCGGATGTAGCCGAGATCGCGTAATGCGACGCGCGCAGATGGAATTTTTGCAGCGAAGGGCAATATCTACGTGGGTGCGTTGACGCAAATGCATCAATCGAAAGAAGGCGGCGATGCAGATCGCATCGAACGCCGTCCGCATGCGGCCCGCGCACATCGCGCTCCAAAACTGGCGCATGCATTTGTAAAAAGCGCCGGCCGATGCGGCGGCGCCGCCGAACGGATATGACGGAAGTCCGCTCACGCAAGGCGCCACGCGATTGGTACGGAAGTTGCGGATATCTGCGCACCGCCATGCACACGAAAGGGAGTCCCGCATGTCCGCCGCGCTTGCGTTGCAAATGCGTCGACACCTGGCGCTAACGCCGCGTTTGCAGCAGTCGCTGCGCCTGCTCCAGCTTTCTTCGCTCGACTTCCAACAGGAGCTGCGCCAGGCGCTCGATACCAATCCGTTTCTCGAAGACGTGCAATCGACCGACGACGATTTTCCGCGCAAGCTCGAGGCGGCGGGCAAGGGCGCGTGCTCGGCGGCCGGCGCGAAGGTGCTGATTCGCGACATGATCGCGGCCGAGCGGGCGGCCGACCCGCTGTCCGATGTCACGCTCGCGCAGCGTCTCGCGGGATCGTGCTCGCGCCCGGCACGGTCACGAAGTACCGGCAGGCGATGAAGATTCCGCCCGCGGATCTGCTGCGGCGCGCACCCGTTTGACGATGTGGCGGACGCGCGTCGGCGCGCGCCCGGCAACGATTCGCGAAAGCGAAAGCGAAAGGCGCGCTCCGGCATGCCAGCGAAATCGCAAGCCCAGCGGCGCGCCGCCGGCGCGGCTTTGTCCGCGAAGCGCGGCAGGATCAAGGCGAGCGGGCTGAAGCGCCCGTCGAAGTCGATGGACGAATCGATGAGCGAGAAGAAACTCGAGACGCTCGCGGGCACGACGACCGCGACACAAGTCGAAATCGTGACGGCCGCGCGCGCCGTCCTCCACTCAGACCAGGAGGCGTGATGCTCCATTCCGCGCTCATGGTTTTAATCATCGCGATCGTCGCGGCGGCGTTCGGCTTCTCCGGCATTGCGGCGGGCGCGGCCGAGATCGCGAAGCTCCTGTTCTACGTATTCGTCGCGATCTTTCTCGTTAGTCGGCCCTGAACAATTCGTTTTGTCGCGCAGATGAAGCTACGCCGCCGACGGCGCAGCGGCTCGGAAGCTGAGC